>JANMAD010000030.1:0-6546 GCA_031359515.1 Acidobacteriota bacterium
ATTGAGACCCATGTCGCGGACGTATTTGATCTCGGCCTCCTGTCGCTCGACATCCGGGCGCAGCAGTGCATCCGGCGACCAACCGCCACCACGCACCAACACGCGCCGCCCGTTGACGCGGAAGAATCTGTGCTGCGCTGCGTCCAACTCCGAAGTGATCTCACGTATGCCGAAGCGCGTCGTCGTTTGATCGGAGATCACGCCAGCGACGACAAACTCCATGTGCAGATCGTAAAGATTCTGCGCGCCCATGCCGTTGGGCCACCACAGGCGCGGTGCTTTGACGTTCAACTGCGGGAAGCGCGCGGGCGCGAACGTGACCGACTTTGTTTCCTGCGGCGCGAGCGTGACCGTTTGCTCGAAGGCGATGCGCTCGATGCGCCCGCGCAACATGCCTTGCACCGGCTTGTCGGTCGCGTTGTGCAACTCGGCGTTGACGGTTAAGGGCGCGGTGTCGAGGCTCGGCTGAGCGAAGTGCGTGATCGCTTGCGGGTAACGCACGGCCACGGGGCCGCTCATCGTGAGATAGACCTCGCGCCAGAGACCCATGTTCTTGTCGGGCGGCGCGGGATTCCAGTCCACCCAGTTGATGGCCAACTCGTCAACCTTGGGCGCAAAGATTTCGAGCGCGAGCGTGTTGCGCTCGCCCGCGCGGACAAAATCCGTGACGTTGAACTCGTAAGTGCGAAACGCGCCGGCCACCTGTTTCGCGTCGGCGAGCAAGCGACCGTTCAACCAGATGTTGGCGCGATAGTTGATGCCGTCAAAGTGCAGCCAGATCGTTTTAGCGCGTGCGCTCGCCGGCAGTTGAAACTCTGTGCGATACCACCAAGCCGCGCGGAACGGGCTGTCGGCCGGCATCTCCAACCGGTTGAAAATTTTGCCGATGGGATAATCTGCGCCCGGCAGCAGATGCATGTTCATACCGAAGTAAGGATCGGGATAGACCTTGGCAGTCACGAGCGCACCGACGACCGTCGCGGGCACAGCGGTCGGATACCAGCCGTGCGGTTGAAAACTATTCTGCGAGATCGCGTCGCCGTTGGCTTGCACCTGCGCCGCCGATTGAATGCGCCAGTTTCGGTCAAGCGGCAGGCGCGCCTCTGTGTTCGTCTGCTTGGTCGCGCGTGGTTGTGCCGCTGCGATGAGCGTGGTCAGCAGCAACAACAGCATCCCGGCTAGTAGGCGTTTCGTCATTTCATCATTTCGTTATGCGTTTGGCGTGTTGGTCAAGCGTGTACCGGGAGTTTATAACAATGATCCAACCCGCGGCCGTTTTCTTTCCGGCCCGGCCTGAATTTATGTTTTTCAGCGGCGGAGACGTGTGCTAGTCTGTCGCCGGCCGCCGGAGGTGAGCCGGCGACCAACTCGTTATTCCCGGACAAGCATGTTGCAATTAGGTCAGGGGCGAAGCCTCACAACTCGCGCCCGCGCTAGTCGCCGCACACGGCGGTCGAGTACGCTCCGGCGCTAGACGCAAGCAAGGAGCATTAAGCGTTCCATGACGGACAAGAAAAATTGGGGTTCCACAGTCGCCGGTTGGTTCATCGAGCGCGACGAGGATGCGCAAGCGCAAACGTCCGCGCCCGACATGAGCGCCGACGATGCCGACGCGATCATCAAGGCCGCGAGCGGCGAGGCCGGAGCGGAGACTTACACGACACCTGCATCCACGCAGACCGTCTTTCAGACCGCGCCGCCGCCGCCCGGCACAGGCGGGCAAGTTGATTTTGAGGCCGTCTATGAAGCGGCGGGCGTTGATGCGGAAGAGCGCGCACGTGTCGCCCGCACGGTCGAGTTGTTGAAGAGTCTCCCCGCCGGCACGGACGCGGGCGTGAAGAAGCAGATCGTCGAAGCATCGCTCAAAGCGTTCGGCGTGCCGATTGAGAAGATCATCGAGGCGGGCGTCGAAGAGATACAGGCGCTCGACGGCTACACGCGCAACGCCGCGACGGACAACGCGACGCTGATGCAGGAATCCGAAGCGCGGATCAAAGAGTACGAGACGGAGATGGCCAACATTCGCGCCATCATGCAGCAGAGCGTCGGGGAGTTACAGACCGTGATCAAGGTCTGCAACGACAAGAAGCTCGAAGTGCAACAGGTGTTGGAATTCTTCGGGCAAGCCAAGGTGGCGCAGGTGGTGAAGGCATCGCCGAAGCTGCACGAGCCGGCGAGCGCAAACGATCCGCCGACCACTTAAGAGAGAAAGGATCACATCCATGTTCAAACGTCTGGCCAATCTCTGGCGCGGTTTCCTGTCGCTCTGGATTTCTGACATCGAGAAAGAGCATCCCGAAATCGCTTATGAGAACGCCATCAACTCGATGGTCGAAAAATACTCGAAGCTGAAGAGCGCAACCGCCGCCATCATCCGTCGCCGCGAAGAATTGGACGACCGTTACAAACGCGCCACCAAAGAGCTCGCGCAGACCGAAGCCGAGTTGGACACCGCCGTCGCCACTAATCAAGACGATCTGGCCGTCATCTTGATCCAGAAGAAGAACGAGTTGACGACGGAAGTGACCGATCTCAAAACGGACATGGAGGCGGCGCGCGGCGATGCCGATTCAGCCAAGTCGTCCTTGTTGAGCGTGCAGTCCGAGATCAGAAAATTGCAGGGCGAGCGCGATTCGATGCTGGCCAAGATGCAATCAGCGCAGGCGCGCATCAAGGTGCAAGAGCAACTCGACGGGCTGTCGGTTGATGCCGAAGTGAAGGCGCTCGACAACGTGCGCCAGCACATCAAGACGACGATTGCCGAAGCGAATCTCGGCAAAGAGTTGTCCGAGTCATCGCTCGACTCGCGCCTCGCCGCGCTGCGCAATCAGACCGGCGACGTGACCGCGCGGCAGCAACTCGCCGAGTTGAAAGCCAAGAAGGCCGCGCAACAGAACGCGCAGGGCAACAAGACGATGTAAGATTGTCCGTTGTCCGTCGTTAGTTGTCCGTTGTTCTTCGTTACATTAGGTGCGAGCTTCTCTTCAAGCTCGTGCCTGCGCCGGAAGAACAACTGACTACGGACAACTGACCACTGACAGCTTTGAGTTAAGAGGCGACTATGAAACTGACTCCTTTGGCAAAAGCGTTCATCGGGATCGTGGTGTTGGGCGTGATCGGGTTTGCGACGTGGCATTACAAGGGCGACGCGATCAAGCAGTGGGCCGGCGGCGAGAAGACGGCGACGGACGGCGGCGACTCGAAGGGCGACTTCGATAAGCTGAAGGGCGCGCCCGATGATCCGGTGCGCGGCACGGGTTCGACCGGCGTGAGCGGCACGACGATTAGCGGTGGGCGGCTGAATCGTCCGCTCGTCGTCGGCATCAACACGTGGGCCGGTCATTCGCCGGGCATCGTCTTCAACGGCGGCATGGACCCGAACGGCGCGTCGAACTATAAAAAGAAGTTCAACATGGACGTGAAGTTCGTGCTGCTCGAAGACCCGGCGGCGAAACTCGCGGCGTTCCGCAGTGGGCAAGTGGACATCATGTGGAACACGGTGGACAACTGGGCGCGCGAGGCTTCGATCCTCGCGGAGCAGAATCAGAAAGCCAAGTCCATCATCATGCAGGACTGGTCGCGCGGCGGCGACGGCATCGCGTCGCTCGCGTCGATCAAATCAATCGAAGACTTGAAGGGCCACAAGATCGCCTGCACACAGTTCACGCCGTCCCACTTCCTGCTGCTCTATCTGCTCGCGCAATCCGGTCTGACGCCGGATGAGCGCAAGGCCGTCGAAGACAACATCATCTTCACGAGCGATGCGCCGGCCGCCGCCGCCGCTTTCAAGGCCAGACAGGTTGACGCGGCCGTGACGTGGGAGCCAGACCTCTCCGGCGCGATCACGGCGCGCGGCAGCGAGGCGCACGTGTTGGTCTCCACGCAGGCCGCGACCAACATCATCGCCGACACGCTCTGCGCACGGCAGGACTTGATCGACAAAGCGCCGGAGACCGTGCGCGATTTCGTCCACGGCTGGCTCGACGGCATCGAGATGATCAAGAACGACCCGAACGGTTCGTATGAGATCGTCGCCCGCGCGCTCAAACTCGACACAGACACGGTCTCCGGCATGCTCTCCGGTTTGAAGTTGACGCCTTACGCCGACAACGCGCAGTTCTATGGTCTCAACGGCACGAAGGCGCACTACGAGACGTTGTTCGACACCGCGTTCGTCATCTGGCGCAGGAAGGGCTTGGTGACGAAGAGCGTGAACGCGGCCGACTGGGCCGACACGCGCTTCCTGCAAGCGTTGACCGCGAGCTATCCGGGGCAGCGGGTTGAGGAAGCGCCGGTCGTCGCGAAAGCGCCGTCGGAGAAAGACATTCCGATCCTGCATCAGCAGATACAGATTCAGTTCACGCCCGGCTCGGACGAGATTATGGCCGGCTCTTATATCGTGCTCGACAAACTCGGCGAGACGATGACCTCGTTCGGCAACACGATCCTGCGCGTCGAAGGCAACACGGACAATACGGGATCGCCCACCGGCAACATGACGTTGTCGGAGCGCCGCGCGTTGTCGGTCAAGAACTACGTCGTCAAAAACTTCCCGAACATTCCACCAACCCGCTTCCAGACCATCGGACGCGGCGCGACCAATCCCGTCGCCGAGAACTCGACCGAAGCCGGCCGGCAACAGAATCGCCGCACCGACATCAAGGTGATCTTAGCGACACAGTGAAAAGAGAAGTCAGGAGTCAGGAGTCAGAAGCCAGAATGATAAGCCAACTGCTCTGCTTCTCGCTTCTGACTTCTGGCTTCTGACTTCTGACTTCTATCTTCTATGGTTCGCCGCAAAAGCAATCTCTTCGCGATCCGTTCGCCGCTCCCTAAACGGACGGCGTTTCTGCTCGGCTTCGTCGCGCCGGCGCTGGTGTTGGGCGTGTGGTGTCTGTTGACCTACGGGCATCTCGTGCAGCCAGACTTTTTGCCGACACCGACCGAGGTCGTGCGCGGCACGCTGCAACTGTTCATCCAATACGATCTCGCCACCGCGATCTACGTCTCGACGCGCCGCATCGCGCTGGCATTCCTGCTGGCATCGGCGTTGGCCTTGCCGCTCGGCGTGTTGATGGGCGCATTCGACCCGGTCAATCGTTTCTTCGAGCCGATTATGGCTCCGTTGCGCTACATGCCGATCTCGGCGTTCATCCCGCTGCTGATTTTGTGGTTTGGCATTTACGAGCAGGAGAAGATCGCGTTCCTCTTTCTCGGTGTGTTCGTCTATCTGCTGCCGGTGGTCGTCTCGTCGATCCGGCTCGTGCCGGAAGAATTGGTGCAAACGGCGTTGACGCTCGGCGCGTCGAAGTTTCAAGTGATCCGCACGGTGCTGTAGCCAGCCGCGCTGCCGGAAATCTTCGACAGCTTCCGTGTGATGAATGCGATTGCGTGGACGTATGTGATTTTGGCCGAAGCGATCAACCCGGAGCATGGCTTGGGCTACATGGTCGAGTTGGCGCGCACGCATCAGAAGTCCTCCTGGTCGTTCGCCGGCCTGCTCGTCATCGGCGGCATCGGCCTGCTAACGGACTTCCTGATCCGCGCGCTCTCAAGTTTACTGTTTCGTTGGCGCGAAGCAACGTGATTACAGCTTTCAGTTTTGAGTTTTCAGTTTTCAGCGAATACAGTCGCTGCTCTCTGAAAACTGAAAACCGAAAACTGAAAACTGGTTTATATGGCTGATCAAGACGCACCACAACCGCTCCCGCAAGCGGGCGAACCCGGCACTTTCGCCGTCACCGTCGGCGAGCAGAAGCGCGCCACGCACGCCACATATCATCCCGACCAGAGCGGCACGCCGCCGAAGTTGCGCGTGTCGGACTTGAGTGTCACCTACATCGACCGGCGCAGCAATCAGACCGAGGCCGTGCGCGACGTGTCGTTCGACGTGTACGACAAACCGGACGCGGGCGAGATCGTCGTCTTCCTCGGCCCGTCGGGCTGCGGCAAGTCAACGATCCTGAAAGCCGTCGCGGGCTTGTTGCCGCCGACGCAGGGCGAGGTCCTGGTTGACGGCAAATCGGTGACAGACGTGGGGCGTGATCGCGGCATGGTCTTTCAAGCCTACACGTCGTTCGGCTGGCTGACGGTGCGCGACAACGTCGAGTACGGTTTGAAGTTGCAAGGCGTGGCGAAACAGAAACGACGCGGGGTGTCGGATAAGATTTTGCAGCAGGTGGGCCTCGCGGAGTTTGCCAATCGTTATCCGAAGGATTTATCGGGCGGCATGAAGCAGCGCGTGGCGATTGCGCGCACGCTCGTCAACAATCCGCGCGTCGTTCTGATGGACGAGCCGTTCGGCGCGCTCGACCCGCAGACGCGCTGGGGCATGCAGAGTCTCCTGCTCGACGTATCGCGCGCCGAGAACAACACGATCCTCTTCGTCACGCACGATGTCTCCGAAGCGGTCTACTTAGCCGACACGATCTACGTCCTCTCCAGCCGGCCCGCGCGCATCCTCCATCAAGTAGACGTGCCCGCCTTCCCCGTCCACGACATCGCGCTCAAGTCCGCGCCCGAATTCCGCGCCGTCGAAAAGAAGCT
>JANMAD010000037.1:0-7916 GCA_031359515.1 Acidobacteriota bacterium
GTGGTCGCGTGGGGGCGCAATCGGGAAGGACAGTTAGGCAACGGCACAATCGATCCGGCTTCGGACAACCCGGCTTACATCTCACATCCCACACCGACGCCGGTGCAAGGCTTGACGGGCGTCACGGCCGTCGCCGCGGGCGAGCGGCACAGTTTGGCGCTGAGCGGCGGCATGGTCTGGGCTTGGGGTGGCAACAACGCCGGCCAACTAGGCGACAACTCCACCACGACCCGTCTGACGCCGGTGCAGGTACCGGGACTAGCTAACGTTATCGCCATCGCAGCGGCCGGGGATCACAGCATGGCGCTGAAGGCCGACGGCACTATCTGGGCTTGGGGTAGCAACGGCGCAGGCGAGTTAGGGCTTAACGATCACACCGACCGGCACGTGCCCGTGCAGGTCATTGCCATTACCGGCGCTGTCACGATTGCCGCGGGGCGGGATCACAGCTTGGCGACGGTTGCGACCGATCAGATTAGTGGCGTCGTCAGAGACGCCGGCGGCAACGGACTCGGTAACATCACGGTGACGTTGGCTGGGCCGTCGACGACAGTTACGCATACGCTCGCGAACGGCTCTTATAAGTTCACGCTGTTAGCGCTGCATGGGGATTACACGGTTACGCCGTCCAGCCCGAACTATACTTTTAACCCTCCGTCCCGGCAGTTCATGGACTTGCGCGGCAGTCAGACAGCAGACTTTATTGCCACGCCGGGCCAGAGCCAGGAGCCACTGGAACTGACCGCCAATAGCGCGCCATTGGATCTGATCTCCCAAGCTAGTTTGACTTCGGGACTGCTCACGCAAAGCAAGCCGGTGCTTGATAAGCGGCTCGGCGTGAATGTGGATGCGATAACTAAGGCAATACGGATCACGCCCTTGCCCAACACCGCTAGCGAACACTATGCGGGGCTGGTCACGACCAAGGCCGTCGTCTTCAATGACAAGAGCATCAGCGTCCGGTTGGATCAACCGGCCGACGGTAACAGTGAGACGATCTTCAGCGTGGGCACAGACAGAGACAACTGGCTCCGCTTTAAGGTCGTCAGCGCTAGCGCGGCAGCAGCCGCAGGAGAGATGCCTGACGGTTTTCACACTGAGGATAGCGGGACTGACAAAGTCATACTCCTGCAACAGAAGAAAGGTAGCGCGCCGCCGACGATGCTCATCTCGCCGCTCCCGTATCCCGGTAATAGCAACATGCAGCTAACGAATAGTGGCGGTCAGATAATCTTCTCCACTAGCGCCAACGGCGTGACCTGGACAACGCAAGCAACCGTACCGGCGAACGGCTTACCCGGCAATGGAAGTACGACCCCTGTGGCCGTCGAAGTTAGTGCGGGTACCGCGCAAGCGGTAGCGCAGCCGGGCACCGCCATCTTCTCCAACCTCAGCGTTTCGGCGGCGTCGCCGACTGTGCAGTTCAGCGCGACGACTTACACCGTGATGGAGAACGATCCGTCCAAATCCGCGACCATCACTATCACGCGCACGGGCAACACGGCGAGCGCGGGCACCGTTGAATACACGACCATAGACAATCTGGCCGACATCCCCTGCGACCCGACGGCGCGCGACAACAACGGACAACTATTCCCACGAGGCACGGCTTACGCGCGCTGCGACTACGCTACCAGCATCGACACTTTGACCTTCGCGGCGGGCGAGACTAGCAAGTCATTCACGATCCCGCTCATTAACGATATACACGTCGAAGGCGACGAGATGTTTCAAGTGAAGTTGGCGAACGCCGGTGGCGCGCTGCTCGGCACGCAGACAACCGCAACAATCACGATCATAGACGACGACACTGCGTCGCCAACCACCAACCCGATCAACAGGACACCGTTCTTCGTGCGCCAGCAATACCTCGACTTCCTGGCGCGCGAGCCAGAGCTGACCGAGCCGTGGACGAACATCTTAAACACTTGTCGAGACGATTTGAATACACCGCCGAATAGGCAGTCGAGTTGTGACCGCTTGGTCGTCTCAGAAGGGATTTTCGGCTCGCCAGAGTTTAAGGATAAAGGCATCAACGTGATCGTCTTCTACCGGGTGGCCCTCAATCGCCTACCGGCATACACGGAGTTCGCTCAAGACCTGCGCTCGGTAACGGGGACGGCGGCGGAAGTCAACGCCAAGCGGGCGGCGTTCGCCGACAACTTCGTCTTGCGCCCGGAGTTCGTCAGCCAGTACGGCGCGCTCTCAAATGCGAGCTATGTGACGACGCTCTTGGGGCGTTACAGCCTGACGCAAATCACCACGCCCGATCCGGCCAATCCCGACGGGCAGACGAAGGTCACGCTGACCAGCACTGATCTGATCAACCGGCTCAATGCCGGCACGCTCACACGGGCGCAGGTCTTGCGCGCCCTCGCGCAGAGCGATCAAGTCATCGGGCTGACGGGCGCAGAGTTCGTCAACGCATACGTGGCGACGCAGTACTACGGCTACCTGCGGCGGACGCCTGACCCGGGCGGTTTCAACGGCTGGGTCAACTATCTGACGACGCACCCGACTGACTTCCGCACGATGGTCAATGGCTTTATGAACTCCAACGAGTATCGCCGCCGGTTCGGACCCGATACACTCAACTGATTGTTGGTTGAGATTTGGGCCGGCCCAATGACTACAAGGCGTAGGAGCGGCAACAAAATGTAGCCCACAGGGTGGGCCTTAGCGACCGCGGTAATAAAACCGATCAAGCCCCGGCAGAGGCGAAATAGGCTCACGCTTCTTTCGCCTCTGCCGGGGCTTTGAATTTTATTGCTGCCTGTGCCCTGCGGCTCACGTAGGGGATTACACTATTGCGTCACTTGCGGAGTTAGCAAATGTTGCTATGCACGAGCCATGAATCCAGCTTACTTCTTCGATTCGTCCTTAGCTTGCTTGTCGTAGAAGATGATAACGATGCCGAGCCAGAGCGCAGCCAGCGCGGCGAGCAGGAAGAAGATCATGGCGAAGCCGGGGTAGCCGAATATTTTGAACGTCGTCTCGATGCGCATCAGCATCGCCGCGCCGACGATCATCGCCGCGATGATCAAGCCCAACGTGATGCGATTGGCCACCTTCTGCAAACCTTCCAACAGCACACGCTCGTCAATCGCGTCCACCCGGATCATTAGCTCGTTGTTGCCGACCGCATCCAGAATTTTGTTGACGCGCACGGGCAACTTCTCGACAAACTCCTTCACCTCGATCAGGTTCGTCATGATGTTGCCGGGCGCGAGCGACTTTAATAGTCGTTGCTGCATCAACTCGGTCGCGTAGCGGCGAATGACGGCGTTCGGATCGAAGGCGGGCGCAAGCGTGTACACCACCTGATCGAGATTGAGCAGCGCCTTGGCGATCAGCGTGAACTCTGGCGGCAGGCGAAAGCCGTTCTCGGCCGCGATGCGTTGGATTTCCAGCACGACTTGGCCGGCGTCAATCTTTTGCAGATTCGTGCCCGTGTGGCGCACAACCAGATCGGCGATGGCGCGGCGAAAATCCCCCTCGGCGAAATCGGGCTTGCGCTCGCCCATGCGGATCGTGGTCTCGGCGGCCTCGTGCCCGCGCCCTTCGCTGATCGCGAGCAGCAGGCGCAACATCTGATCCTGGAATGCGCCCGTCAGTCGTCCGACCATGCCCACGTCGAGCAGGGCGATGCGCCCGTCGTCGGTGAGAAATATGTTGCCGGGATGCGGGTCGGCGTGGAAGAAGCCTTCCACGAGTAT
Organism: Acidobacteriota bacterium; assembly: GCA_031359515.1. Taxonomy (GTDB): domain Bacteria; phylum Acidobacteriota; class Blastocatellia; order Pyrinomonadales; family Pyrinomonadaceae; genus QHXQ01. The sequence goes on from JANMAD010000037.1 coordinate 3,717, forward strand.
CTGCTGCAAGTAGGCGCGGAAGAGTTGTTCGGCTAACTCCGCGCCGTTCAACTCGATGCGCGCGAGCGGGCTAAGCGCGGTGATCTTTTTGCCGCGCACGTAGTCCATCGTCAGCACGCGCGAGGTCGTGTAATCGGCCACCGGGCTGGGCACGACGAGCAACTCGAACTCGCTGAGCGCGTCGCCCAGCGTGATGAGGTTCGACGCCTCTTCGCGATAGTCCAACTCGCGCAGCAGACTCTTGCGCAATTCGCCGAGCATGATGGCGAACTCGTAGCGCCGGCCCATCTCCGTATGCTCATCGAGGAACGTGGCCAATTGCGCCAGCGCGTCGAGGTCTTGCACGATAATCTCGCGTATGTCGGGGCGCTGCACTTTGACGACGACGTGCCGGCCGTCGCGCAACTCGGCGCGATGCACCTGACCAAGTGAGGCTGACGCGACCGGTGCTGACTCGAAGTGCGCGAACGCTTTCGACAGGCGCACGCCCAACTCGGTCGTGACGATTGTCTCGACCTCGGCGAAGGAGAACGGCCCCACTTTGTCTTGCAGGCGCGTGAGCGCTTCCAAGTACGGCGGCGGCAACAGATCGGCGCGGGTCGAAAGCAGTTGCCCCAATTTGATATAGGTTGGCCCTAGTCGTTCCAAATCAGCCGCCAACTCGTCCGCCTTTGCCACGCCCTCAGGATGCGCCGCTTCCTCAGCCTCTAACGCCGCGTCCAGCCCCGTCTGTTGCACGAGATCGGCGCGCCCGTACTTCATAAACAGATAGGCGATGTCTTTGTAACGCTTCAGATGTTCGGGCTTGAGTGAAATGGTCATTAAGGACTCCGTCGGGTTAGACGTAACGAGCGCGTCGGGTTAAGTGCTGTTAAAGTGGAGCGGCAAAGCGTGAGACGTTTTTAGCCTTCAAGGGCGGATGGCGTCAAGCAAGCTGGCTGTGGCGGCTTTGCACGCCGGTCACAAATGCCACAACAAACCAGCCCCGCGCAGCAAGTAACAGGCAACAAAGGCCGCATAAATTAGCGACCCGCTCATGCCGTCATGCGGCATGAACGTTGCTCTGTGAAGCATCGTGAACGGTGCCAGGTCAGACTTTCCGCGCATGGGTCATGGACGCAAATTTTGCGTTACGCTGAAGGTCGCTTGCGCAACAGGAAGGGCGCGGTCATTTGAGGAGGTGGCCGCGCCCTTCCCCGTTCGCACATCGAAGCTCTCACGCAAAGACGCAAAGACGCAAAGCAAGAACGCGAAGAGAACATCCGCCTCCTTTGCGTCTTTGCGTCTTTGCGTGATGATTTTGCTTACCTGTCTCGCGCTCTCTGCCTGCGCCGCGTCGCCGGCGGAAGAAACGATCACGGTTGACGCGAGCCGCCTGTCTGCGCCGCCCGCGAAAGTGCCGACCGTTGCCGTCACGCCTCAACTGCCCACGCGCGACGAAGACATCGAAGCGGCCGGCGACCACATCGCCGAAGCGATCACCAGTCTCAGCAAACGGCGCAACGCTACCTCCGCGCGTTCGACCGCGGCGGCACAACGCGCGCTCGAACAAGCCGAAGCCGCGCTCACCCGCGCATTGCGCGATAAGCCGCATGACGAACCTGTCCGCGAAGCGCTGCGCGCCGCCCTGCGCGAGCTCAACGCCGCCGAGCGCACCATCCAACGCAACGCCTACGCCGACGCCACACGCGATCTCAACACCCTCAATAAAAAGCTGGACACGTTACATGGCGCGGAAGATAGCAAGCTGTGAAAGAGAGTAGGCAGTAGGCAGTTAAAGACAAGCAGAAGGCCGCCGGTTCAATACGAGCAGCGCGATCTGACGAGGGCGCATTAACCAACGATCTTCTTTTTACTGCCTACTGCCTACTACTTCTCTTCTCCATCCAATGGCACGCCGAAGCGCTCGGCCATGCGATAGAGCGTGCGCCGGTCGATCTTCAAGACCTCGGCGGCGCGCGTTCGGTTGCCGCGCACACGTTCGAGGACGTGGAGCAGATAGCGACGTTCAAGCTCGTCGAGCGAAGGCAGATCGGCGTAGAGCGCATTGAGCGGCGATGGTGGTGCGGCGACATGCGCGTGCGCCGCGAATGCTTGTAGTTTCGCGGGCAGGTCTTCCGGCGCGACTTCCGCGCCGCGTGCGTGCAGCGCGGCATATTCAACGGCCGATTCAAGCTCGCGCACGTTGCCGGGCCAGTCGTAGGCGACCAGCACCGCGAGCGTCGCTGGCGCAAAGCGCAATCGCCGGGTCGTGTCTTCAGTCGCCGCCCGCAAAAACCGCTCGGCTAAGAGCGTGATGTCGCCGCGCCGATCACGGAGCGGCGGGACATGTAACATAACGACGCCGAGGCGGTAGAACAAATCTTCGCGGAACTTGCCGGCCTTGACCTCTTTTTCCAGATCACGATTCGTCGCGGCAACCACGCGCGCGTCCACGCGCGTCGTGCGCGACGCGCCGACACGTCTGATCTCGCCCTCCTGTAACGCGCGCAAAAGTTTGACCTGCATGGCCGGGCTGGTCTCGCCGATCTCGTCGAGAAAGAGCGTGCCGCCCTCCGCCTCTTCCCACAAGCCTTTGCGATCCGCGTGCGCGCCGGTGAACGAGCCGCGCACGTGGCCGAACAGTTCGGCTTCGAGCAGCGTCTCTGTGAGCGCGCCGCAGTTGACCGGGACGAACGAACCCGCCGCGCGCGGACTGTGCTTGTGAATCGCCCGCGCGACTAACTCCTTGCCCGTGCCCGACTCGCCGATGATCAGCACGGTCGAGCGCACCGGCGCGACGCGCGCGATCTCTTTATAGAGTTCGATCATCGCGGGCGCGCGGCCCGTCAGGCCCGCCTCTTCATAGCGCGCCGAGATGGCGGCGGGCGCATCACCGCCATCGTCGTCCTCATCCGCGCCCGGCCGCTCCATCGCCCGCCGCGCCGTCGCGATCACTTCTTCAACCTTGAACGGCTTCGAGATCAAATCCCACGCACCCTCGCGCGCTGCTTCGACCGCCGCGCTCAGCGTGCCGAAGCCGGTCACAAGAATGACCGGGCAGTGATCGCGCAAGGTGCGCAGCAAGTCCAAGCCTGACTGCGCGGCTTCGAGATTGACATCGCTCACGACGAGATCGAACGGCCCGCCCGTCGCCGCCAGTTCGAGCGCCCGCGCAGGCGTCTGCGCCGTCTCAGTCGCCCAAGCCTGCGCGGCGAATATCTCGCGCAGCAATTCGCACGAGGCGCGGTCGTCGTCAACAACAAGAATGCGTTTCATTGAAATTTATGCTGCCCTTACGAAAAACAATTTACCCGCAAAGAACGCTACGAGGGCCGCAAAGAGCGCAAAGAGTTTGTGATCGCAAATTTGAGATTTGAAATTTGCGATCAATCCTTTGCACTTTCTCTGCGGTTAAATTGCTCCCGTTATCAATCGTCCGCGCGCACGCCCACGGCCGTGCGCGCCTCTTCATTCGCATCCGTCACGTGCGCTGCTGGAAAACTCAAACGGAAGCATGCGCCGTGCCCGCGCGTACTCTCAACCTCGATCTCGCCGCCGTGCTCGCGCATCACTTGGCGCACCACGACTAAGCCTAAGCCCGTGCCGCGCCCACGCGCCTTTGTCGTGTAGAGCGGATCGAAGATGTGTGCGCGCACCTCTTCGCTCATGCCGCTGCCCGTGTCGGCAAACTCGACGACGACCTGCGCGCCGGCATACACGGTGCGGACGTGTAGTTCGCCGCCGTCGGGCATCGCGTCGAGCGCGTTGTTGAAGAGATTGATGAAGACTTGCTGCAAGCGATCCGCGTCGCCCGCGACCGGGGGCACATCGGCAGCGAGCGTCGTGTGCAGCCGGACGCGGCGCGCATCGAGCGCGGGCGCGACCGTGTCGAAGATGCGGACTAAGAGCGCGTTCAGCTCGAGCGGCGTCAGCGCGACTGCTTCGGGGCGCGTGCGGTCGAGCATCCGGCGCACGATGCGTTCGATGCGCTCGATCTGCGCGCTGATGGTGTTGAGGCGTGGGGCGGCGCGCTCGTCCGCGCCGAGTTGTGCGCTCAAGAGTTGCACGTGCCCGCTGATCAGGTTGAGCGGCGTGCCGACCTCGTGCGCGAATTGCGCGGCGGTCTGCCCGGCGGCGGCGAGTCGTTCCAGTTCAGTCAGCCGCCGCGTCGTGCGCCACAACTCGCGGTTGGTCTCTTCGAGTTGTTCGTTCTGCTGT
>JANMAD010000041.1:0-2464 GCA_031359515.1 Acidobacteriota bacterium
CGATGAGGACGGCGTCGCGGTCGCAATTGAAAAATTCATTTTAACGCAGAGGTCAGAGGTCAGAGGTTAGAGGTCAGTAGGAGCATTCTGTCTTGTACTAACCTCTAACCTTTGACCTCTGACCTCTGCTCCAAAGGAGCAAACATGGCAAATCGCATCGCAAACATCAAGACGAACAAGGGCACGATCCGCTTCGAGTTGTTGGAAGAGGACGCGCCGAAGACGACGGACAATTTCATCAAATTGGCCGAGCGCGGCTATTACGATGGCGTGATCTTTCATCGCGTCATCAAGGGCTTCATGATTCAGGGCGGCGACCCGACGGGCACGGGGAGCGGCGGCGCGGCGGCGGCGGGCGGGCGCTTCGCCGACGAGATCAATCGCTCGTCAGAGTTGTACAAAGGCCCTTACGCCAAAGGCACGGTGGCCATGGCCAACGCCGGCCCCAACACGAACGGCTCGCAGTTCTTCATCATGCACGCCGACTATCCGCTCCCGCCGAGCTACTCGAAGTTCGGGCGCGTCATCGAGGGCCAAGACGTAGTGGACGCCATCGCCACCAGCGCAACCGACCGCAGCGACCGCCCGCAACAAGAGGTCAAGATGGAGCAGGTCACGATAGAGACATAGAACTGTCCGTTGTCCGTCGTCCGTGGTCAGTTGTTCTCTCTGCCGTCAATCGCCTGTTTCAGTTTCAGCATGCAGCTTACGTAAGCAACACAACGGACAACTGACCACGGACAACGGACAGCTTTTAATTGCAACGTCAAGCCCGATCAAGTAATCTGTTTATGGCTGTGCGACAGCCGGCGACGCTTTCCTCTCCCTTGTCGCCTTGCCCCAATCGTCCGGCAGTACGTCGTAACAGCTAATCTGTAAGCTTCCGTTACTAAGCGACAGTTGCCGATTATGTAAGCCTCTGGTGGGCTGACGACGCCACCGCGCTTCAGTTGCACGTGGTCGCGCTCTGCGCTGCGCACCACACAATTTCACGATGCTCTCTCGCTCTTCGGACATCAAGACCGCCCGCCCGGATACGCCCGAACAGCGTGTGGCCGGGCAACCGCGTGCCGGCGCGAGCTTCGAGTCGTTGCGCGAGGCGGAACTAAAGTATCGCTCGATCTTTGAGAACGCGATTCACGGCATTTACCAGTCCATCAACGAAGGGCGCTTCGTCAACGTCAACCCGGCGCTCGCGCGCATGCTCGGTTACGACTCGCCTGCCGACATGATCGCCTGCTGCACGGACATCGCGCGTGACTACTATGTCCGAACCGACGGGCGCGAAGAGTTTCTCGCGTTGATCACAGAGCGCGGACTGCTGCAAGGCTACGAGGTGCCGGTGCGGCGCAAGGACGGCACGGCGATCTGGACGCGCGAGAACGTCTACGCTGTGCGCGACGCACACGGGCAGCTCTTGTACTACGAGGGCAGCGTCGAAGACATCACGGCACAGAAGCAGGCCGAGGTGGCATTGCGCGAGAGCGAGGAGCGTTACCGCGATCTGTTCGAGAACGCCAACGACATCATCTACACCATCGATCTGGCCGGCAACTATACTTCGGTCAACAAGGTGGGCGAGCGCGTCACGGGTTATAGCCGCGCAGAGCTGTGCCAGTTGAATTTCACGCAAATCGTCGCGCCCGAACATCTGGCGCACACCCGCGCGATGATGGCGCGCAAACTGGCCGGGCAAGAGACGACCACCTTCTACGAGTTGGAGATCGTGAACCGGGCCGGCGCGCGTGTGTTGCTCGAAGTCAGCACGCAACTCATCTCCGAACATGGAATCCCCATCGGCGTGCAGGGCATCGCGCGCGACATCACCGAGCGCAAACAGGCCGAGGCGGCGCTACGCGAATCGGAAGAACGTTATCGTGAGCTGTTCGAGAACGCCCACGATCTCATCTACACGCACGACCTCAAGGGCAACTTCACTTCGTTGAATAATACGGGCGAGCGCATCACGGGCTACACGCGCGCCGAAGCCGTCCGGCTGAACATCGCACAGGTGGTCGCGCCGGATCACTTACAAATAGCGCGCGAGATGATCGGGCGCAAGCAGACTGTAGGCGAAGCCACTCTCTATGAGCTTGAGATCGTTGCGAAGGACGGCCGCCGCGTGCCGCTTGAGATCAGCACACGCTTGATCTTTGAAGGTGGTCAGCCCGTCGGCGTGCAGGGCATCGCGCGCGACATAACAGAGCGCAAATATGCCGAGGAACGCCTGCGTCAGCACGCACTCGCGGACGCCTTGACCGGGCTGCCTAACCGGCTGCTCTTCACCGATCATTTGAAGCTCGCCGTCGAACAAGCACGGCGTCATCCGGCCCAACGCTTCGCCGTTTTGTTTCTCGATCTCGACCGCTTCAAAATGATCAACGACAGCCTCGGTCACAGCGTCGGCGATCAGTTGCTCATCGCCATCGCACGCCAACTCGAACGCTGCTTGCGCGCGGGCGAC
>JANMAD010000059.1:0-13354 GCA_031359515.1 Acidobacteriota bacterium
TGGTGTTGCCGGGGCGGACTGCTGCGGGCGCAGAGATCGTGCTTAAAGTCGGCGTGCCTTGTCGTGAGATGCTGACCGAGGCGGCCGCCCTCAGCGTGTTTGCCGGGCGCGGTGCGGTGCGTTTGTTAGACCATGACGCACCGCGTGGCATGCTGTTGTTGGAGCGCGTCGTGCCGGGCAATCTGCTTTACGAATTGCAGTGTGACCCGGCCGCCACACGCACCGCCGCGACGCTCATGCGGCAGTTGTGGCGCACACCGCCAGCCGAGCATTCCTTCCCCTCATTGGCTGTCTGGTTCAAAGCTTTCGCACGCTTCCGGCAGCAATACGGCGCGGGCAGCGGCCCTTTTCCGTCAGACTTGATCGCACGCGCCGGGCGCGCATTCGTTGAACTGAATAACTCATCCGAGCAGAGTGTGATTATGCATGGCGATCTGCATCACGGCAATATCCTCTCTGCGGCGGACGGTGGTTGGGTGGCCATCGATCCGAAAGGACTCTGCGGCGATCCGGGCTATGAAGTCGGCTCGTTTATGTTGAATCAGTTGCCAGACGGAGCAGCTAAAGCTGAGACGCTGAATGTCTTCGCCCGGCGGCTCTCGATCTTCGCGGATGAGTTGCAGATAGAACGCACCAGACTTGCCCGTTGGGCTTTTACCAACGCTGTGCTGTCCGCGTTATGGAGTTTGGAGGACGCTGACGATTGGCGGCCGACAATTCGCCTTGCGCAGTGGCTAGAAGAGTTAACCTAAATCGAAGCACATTAGAATGGCACAGAGAACGAAAAATATTTATCCACGAAATCACACGAACCGACACGAACTAAAACAGACGGCTGTTCGTGTCGGTTCGTGTGGTTTCGTGGATAGCTTTTCATGTTGTCCCAATCTTTCGTGGTTTGATTAAGACATGCAATTTGCTGGTGTGACAAAAAGAGAGACCCGTTGCGCTCTCCCCTTCGCAACGGGTCTCTCTTGTGCGGTCGCTCGCTTACGTTTTGACAGGAGCAACCGATCTCGGCAATAACTTTGCAAACTCGTTTTTGTTGGGGGCTGACCCGCGCTCTCCCCTTCGCTTGTCAGCCCCCTCCGCACCGACAACCGCTCGGTTGCCGATCCTTGGCGAACCTTACTGCACCTTATACTCAGGCAGGCGCACGCTCCGGTTCAGCACCACCCCAAACTCAGTGCCGGATTTCACTTCCGCCTCTTGCTCTTTCTCATACACACGGCCGCCGAGACCGCCAAGCCCGCCGATGATCGCGCCGATGCCTGCGCCCTTGCCGCCGCCCGCGATTGCGCCGATGACCGCGCCCGCCGCCGCGCCGCCGCCGATGAAGACCGCGTCGCGCTTCTGATTCGAGCGGCCCTTGACGGTACTCTCAGAGTCCGCGTTCACGCTGTCGGCCTGCAAGGTAGTCAAAGAACCGTTGATCGTATAGCTCGCGTGATTCGGCAACTCAATTGAGTTGAAGGTCACGGAGATGTTGCCGGGCGTGCGCCGCCCTGAGCGCCGCACTGTCGCCACGCGACCCCAGACCTTACTGCCCACCGGGATCACTTCCGCGCCAGAGTCGGAGCGCACCGGTTCGGTCACGGTCGTTGCGAAGCGGTCGCCGACGCGCGCCGTCCTGGAATTCAATTCACTTTCCAGACGCACGCGGATCGTCTGATCCGTATTCAGCGTGTAATAACGCACCGGCTCCACGGTCGTGCGCGTCACGGTACGCGTCGTCGTGCGCCGATGTAGGGTCGGGCGCGTGCGCCGTCGTTGCGCAGAGGCCGGCAAAACGCTACCGGCGACGAGCGCGAGCATTGCGAATAAACTGAGGGCGCGTTGCGCCACGTTCTGATGGGTCATGATACTCATGTTGCTCCTCCTATAAAGAGCCGGGCGCGTGTTCGTTATCTTCCGCTTAACGACTGCGCTGCGTCCGGCGCTGTGTGTTAGTGCAACGTGTGTGCCACGTCCATTCCGCCTTGAGAAGATTTGATTTTCGCGGAAAAACGGCGGAAAGCGACACGCACCTGCATGTGACGAGGCGATCTGCATCAACGATGTGCGCGAGCGCGCGTAGTGTCTTGCACGATTTCGTATGAGTTGATTGTAACATAATTGCAAGAATGAATTGTGCGTGTGTCTGCGCGCCTGTGCCGGTCATGATAAGCATCAACCTCTCTTGATTTGCATTGATGTAATCTGCTCAAATGTACGCCGCACCGGTTAACGGAATAACTTAATCAAGCCCGCGTCCCGCGCTCATGTGCGCGCCGGACAGCGCGTGCGAAGCTGCATTCGGTTACAATCACGTTCAGCGCACCAACGGAAAATTTATGTACCCCGAAAGAGGAGATGTTTTATGAGCACACCAGCAACTGCACCGGGCACAGCCCCGTCCCTGCCGCGCATCAACGAGCCGGCCCCGGACTTCGAGGCCAAATCAACGCAAGGCATGTTGAAGCTCTCGGACTACAAAGGTAAGTGGATCGTTTTGTTCTCCCATCCGGCGGACTTCACGCCGGTTTGCTCGACAGAGTTCATCGAGTTCGCGCGTCGCGCGGATGAGTTCGACAAACGCGGCGTGCAGCTGATCGGACTGTCCGTTGACTCCGTCCCGGCGCACATCGCGTGGATCAGAAACATCGAGCAGCACTTTCCCGATGTGAAGATCACGTTTCCCGTCATCGCCGATCTCGATACGAAGGTCGCGCAGAAGTACGGCCTCATCCACCCGTCCGCGTCCGAGACGGCGACCGTGCGCGCCGTCTTCGTCATAGACGACAAGGGCATCATCCGCGCGCTCATCTATTACCCGATGTCTTTGGGGCGCAACATAGATGAGATCGTGCGCGTCATAGATGGCTTGCAGACCGCCGACACAAACGCCTGCGCCACGCCCGCCAACTGGCGGCCCGGCGACAAAGTGGTTGTGCCGCCGCCGCAGACCATCGCCGACGCCGAGAAGCGGCTGCAATCCGACTACGAGATCACCGACTGGTATTTCGCCAAGCGCACGCTGTCGTAAGTCAGTTCCGATGAGTCAAGCAAAGCGCCGCGCCTGTGTGCGGGCAAGCCGGCACATAGTTGTCGTTTGCCCCGCATCGGCGCGGCGTTTATGATGTGGAAAAGTTATGGCGCGAGAACCCAAAGACAAAAGCACAGACTTGCAGGCGTGCGACATCGCCACGCAACTCGTGCATGCGGGCGAGCGTCTGCCGCCGCGACCGGGCGCGCCCGTCGCTACGCCCATTTACACGACCGTGACTTACACCTATGACTCGATGGCCGAGATGGACGCGGTCTTCGCCGACGACAGTCTCGGCTACGCCTACGCGCGCTACGGCAACCCGACCACGCACGCGCTTGAGACCGCGCTCACGATGTTGGAAGCGGGCGCGGGGGCGTGCGCTTACGCTTCGGGCATGGCCGCGATTCACGCGGCGTTGCTGGCCTGCGAACTCGCGCCCGGCGCGACCATCCTTGCCGCACAAGACCTCTACGGCACGACCACGAACCTGCTCAACACGGTCTTCGCGCCGTTGGGCAGCAAGATCGTTACAGCCGACTTCAATGATCTTGCTGCCCTACGCGAGATAGCACATGAAGCACGTCCGCGCGTGTTGCTCGCAGAGACGATCTCGAATCCATTGTTGCGCGTCTGCGACATAGCCGCGTGCGCGGAGATCGCCCGCGCGGTTGGTGCGCGCTTCATCGTGGACAACACGTTCGCATCACCCTTTCTGTGTCAGCCGTTAACCTTCGGCGCGGACATCGTCGTCCATAGCGCGACGAAATATCTGAGCGGGCATGGCGACGCACTGGGCGGCATCGCTGTCGCGCGCGAGGCTGAGTTGCATGCCGCGCTCGTGGGGTTGAAGAAGAGTGTGGGCAGTGTGCTGAGCGTCTGGGAGGCGCACGAGATTTTGCGCGGCGTGAAGACGTTGGGCCTGCGCGTTGAGCGGCAGTGCGCGAACGCGCGGCAGTTGGCAGAGCGCCTGCTACAACATCCGCGCATCGCGCGCATCTATCATCCCGGTTTCGGCGCAAACGCGGCACAGCACGATTTAGCCGCGCACATGCTGCGCCGGCCGCACACGGGCGCGCTCGTCTCGCTTGAACTGCGCGAGAACACACGTGAGGCCGCGTATCGCTTTATGGATGCCTTACGCCTGTGTGTGCGTCTGACGAGCCTCGGCGATGTGGTGACGTGCGTGCTGCACCCGATGACGGCCTCGCATCGCAGCCTTGCGCCGGAGCTACGACGGCAACTCGGCATTGGCGACGGCCTCGTGCGCATCTCCGTCGGGATCGAAGCCTGCGCGGATATTGTCGAAGATATTGAGCAGGCATTGGCTACCGCAGTGGATTAGGAGTGAGATGTCCGGGGTAGTATCAGAACAAGCGGGCGTTACTGTCGGTCAAGCTGATCTCTTAGCGCAGATTGGCCACACGCCGTTGTTGCGTTTGCAGCGCGTGGCGCAACAACTGCCGGCCGGCGTGCAGCTATACGCGAAAGCGGAGCATTTGAATCCGGGGGGGTCGGTGAAAGACCGGCCGGCGCGGGCGATGATCCTTGCGGGCGAGCAGGCGGGCTTGTTGACGCCGGATAAGATCATTCTTGACGCGACGAGCGGCAACACGGGGATCGCCTACGCGATGATCGGCGCGGCGCGCGGTTATCGTGTCGCGCTCTGTCTGCCCGCGAACGCGAACGTCGAGCGCAAACGCACGTTGCGCATCTATGGCGCGGAATTGATCGAGACCGATCCGCTGGCGGGGGCTGACGGCGCGCAACTACGCGCGCAAGAGATCGCCGCCCGCGAGCCGGACAAATATTTTTATCCCGACCAGTACAACAACGATGCCAACTGGCGCGCACATTACGAAGGCACGGGCGCGGAAATCTGGGCGCAGACGGCAGGGCACGTCACACATTTCGTCGCGGGCATGGGCACGTCGGGCACGCTCACCGGCGTCGGGCGCAGACTCAAGAAGCACAATCCATACGTCCGCCTCGTCGCTGTGCAACCCGACTCGCCGTTGCACGGTCTCGAAGGCATGAAACATTATGCGACCGCCATCGTGCCGGGGATTTTCGATCCGACTTTGCCGGACGAGCAGATCGAGATTGCAACCGAAGACGCTTACGCCATGACGTGCCGGCTCGCGCGCGAAGAGGGCTTGCTCGTCGGCATCAGTGCAGGCGCGAATGTCACGGCCGCGCTGCGGCTTGCATGCACGCTATCAGCCGGTGCGGTCGTCGTCACCGTGTTATGTGATGACGGCGCGCGGTACTTGAGCGAGCATTTCTGGGAAGAGACACGGGATGATAAAGCTTAGCGCGCACCATCTGGCTGAGATGCGCGCCCACGCCGAGCGCGAGTACCCGCACGAGTGCTGCGGGCTGCTCGTCGGCCGGATTGAGGATGAAGGACGGACGAGAATTATTGCGGCGACGCATCCGGTCGCGAACGAGTTCAATCAGACCGCGCTGACGCTGGCCTTCGGTGCAGGCGAGGCGGGCGCGGCGCAGGCCGACGGGTCTGCCGCAGAGGAGCGGCAGCATCGGATGTTGATTCCACCGCTTGAATACGCGCGCGTGGAGCGGCAATACAGTCAGCGCGGGTTTGGCGTCGTCGGCAATTATCATTCGCACCCGGATCACCCGGCCGTGCCTTCACAGTTCGATCTGGAGCATCTGGCTCCGTGGCCGACGATGTCTTACATCGTCATCTCGGTGCGACAAGGGCGGACGGTTGACGTGCGTTCGTGGGAGTTGGCGACGGATCGCACACGATTCAACGAAGAGGAAGTCTCGGAAGGAGTTTGAAGTATGGCAGTAACGGTGATAATCCCGACGGCGCTCAAACAGTTCGCAGGCGGGCAGTCGGAAATTGAAGTTGAAGGCCAGACAGTGGGTGAAGTGCTGGATCGCGTGACGCAGGCGAACAGCGATCTGCGCAAGCACCTGTACAGCGACGAGAGCACGTTGCGTAGCTTCGTTAATGTTTATGTGAATGATGAGGACATACGGAGCGGGCAGCGGCTCGACACGCCGGTGAAGGACGGCGATACGATTTCGATTGTGCCGGCGATTGCGGGCGGCGCGGCAACTGAAGCGCAGGTGGCTGAGCGAGAGTTGCCCAAACTATCGAATCAGGAGATCGCGCGGTACAGTCGTCATCTGATCATGCCGGAAGTCGGTATGGAGGGACAGCGTAAGTTGAAGGCGGCGCGCGTGCTGATGATCGGGACGGGTGGGCTTGGCGCACCGCTCGGCATGTATCTGGCGGCGGCGGGCGTCGGCACTTTGGGGTTGGTGGATTTCGATGTGGTGGACGAGTCGAACTTGCAGCGGCAGATCGTGCATGGCACGAAGGATGTCGGCAGACCGAAGATCGAGTCAGCGCGCGACCGTCTGAGCGACATCAACCCGCACATCAAGATCGACACATACGAGACGCAATTGACGAGTGCGAACGCGCTTGAACTGTTCCGCGAGTACGATGTGATCGCGGACGGTACGGACAATTTCCCGACGCGCTATCTGGTCAACGATGCCTGCGTGCTGACGGGCAAGCCTAATGTCTATGGCTCGATCTTCCGCTTCGAGGGACAGGCGAGCGTCTTCTGGGCTGAGCGCGGCGCGTGCTATCGCTGTCTGTATGCAGAGCCGCCGCCGCCGGGCTTAGTCCCTTCATGCGCAGAGGGCGGCGTGCTAGGCGTGCTGCCCGGCATCGTCGGCGCGATTCAGGCGAACGAGACGATCAAGTTGATCCTTGGCGACGGTGAGCCGCTCATCAATCGTCTGTTGTTATTCGATGCGTGGCGCATGCGCTTCCGCGAAGTGAAACTGCGGAAAGACCCGGAATGCCCGATCTGCGGGCCGCGCGCGACGATCAAAGAGCTGATTGACTACGAAGAGTTTTGCGGACTGCGCCCACCGACGGCGACCACACAAACAGAGGAGAAGCCACAGATGGAAGAGATGACCGCGACTGAATTAAAGCAACGCCTCGACCGGGGCGACGACTTACAGATCATAGATGTGCGCGAGCCGCACGAGTACGAGATCGCGAAACTCGAACAGGCGAAGTTGATCCCGCTCGGTCAGGTCGTCAACCGCATGAGCGAGATCGATCCGCAACGTGAAACGGTGGTGCATTGCAAAATGGGCGGGCGCAGCGCCAAAGCCATCGAGGCACTCAAGCGCGCGGGTTTTGCGGGCCGGCTCGTGAATCTACGGGGCGGCATCACAGGTTGGTCGAACGAGGTTGATCCGTCAGTGCCGAAGTATTGATAGCTGTGCAGTAAGACCAAAGAAAGACGCCTGCCACTGTCGGCAGGCGTCTTTCTTTGGGCGTGGAATTAACCACGCGATGTGCCGCGCGGTGGTTGATTTATTTCGTGGCCGCTTGGGCTTGATTGCGCTCTAGTCGGTGCGCGAGCAGTTGTTTGCCGCGGTCGGCGCGGTTCGTGTTCTCGTCGCGCGCATCGCGGAAGAACTGTGCGAGTTCCTGATCGCCTTGTTGTTCGGCGTCGTTGACGAACTGTCCATAGGTCTGCGCGCCTTTGAGCGCGTGATAGATGACGCTGAACAGATTGTAGGTGGTATCGGTTGTGCCGGTGTTCGCTTCTGGTGGCATAAAGACTTCTCCCTTGTCGCAAATTATAAACAGGTGCTGTGCAGGGGACTCGTGGGGGAACTTGCGCGCAATCATAGCACGGGCGCAGTGACTAGACATAACTGAGGGCAATGGCGTGTGCGCGCCCGGCTTAGGCTGAGACAGGCTCGCCCGTCTGTGCGTTGAGCGCGGGACGCTCGTTGGCGGCTGCCCGCGCTGAAGGCGGGAGAAAGGGCCGCTCGCAGAACCAGAAGAAGAGATAGGCGCAGGCGACGCTGAGCGGCGTCATGATGAAGATCGCGACGATAAAGCCGGGGATACCGCGTCCGGTGAAGCGCCATATCTCTAACATCACCAACTCGTGTGTCAGATACAGTGAGTAAGAAAAGAGTCCGATGCTTGAACCGTAACGCCAGAGTTGCGGCACGTTGCGCCACAGACGGCCGGTCACTTCGGCGTTGACGACACGATTGACCAGCACGAAGAGGCCGATGGCCCAGAGCGGATGGGTCAGCAACCAGACGCCGTCATGCACGTACCACGTCAGCGGTATATTTTCTTGCACGTAGGCCAACCCGGCCGCCGCCGCGAGCGCCGCTAGGGCGACGCGCCAACTGCGACACCAACGCGGCAACACTAAGAGTCCGCACGCCGCCTCGACGCTCACCGCGCCCAGCGCCCACGTGAGCCAATGCGCGGCCGCCGCCTCGTTCACCGGCAGAAAAATGCCGTAGCGGTTCTTGATGACGAGACTCAGCAGCAGCCAGCTAACGCGCGCACCGGCGCAGCACGCGAGCGTCGTGCGCCAGCCCCAACGCCGCCGCAGAAAGAGCAGCAGGAAATAAGCGAGATAGAGTTGTTCTTCGATGGCGAGCGTCCAGAAGACGCCGTTGATGCCGTAGGCCGTATGCGCGTCGAGGTTATGCAGCATCAGCAAGTGCAGCACTGTGTCGTAAAGATAGAAGCGCGTGAACGAGACGCCGTCACCAATGGCGGCGATGGCGAGAAAGAGCAAGAGCGCGCACAAGTAGGGCGGGTAGAGCCGGCGTAGCCGGCGTCGCCAGAAAGGCACGAAAGCCAGCGTCGCCGGTTGCCCTGCGGCTTGCGCCTTCGCCCAATGCAGGTGAATGCAAAAGCCGGAGATGACGAAGAAGAGAAAGACGCTGATGTACCCGTAATGCACCGCTACCCGCACAGGCAAGGCCAGCCAGCGCATGATTAGTCCCATCTCGTCGTGCGGGGCCTGCGTCACCGCGTGATAGACGACGACGTAGATCGCAGCGAAACCGCGTAGCGCGTCAAGCCCATGCAACCTGCGCCAATTAGTGACCGCAGGCATTGGATTGGACTCTGATGTTAGGGCGAAGTTCTGGGCCAAACCGTAAACCGGCCTGTTCTGCGTAAACTATACGAGCATGCGTGATGATAGCTTAGCCGGTCGGGTTTAGAAAACGCGCTGACAGCAGCCGGTTATGTGCGCCGTGCGGCGCACTCAGTTGATGTAAGTTGAGACAGTATCAGAATCGAGGAGCGGCTCATCGGCGATGTTGGACAGGGATGTGTGCGCTATCTCCAATTGCGCAGTCAGTAGCGCTGCGGCCTGTACATCCGTCACAGGGCGAGAGAAGAGATAGCCCTGCCCATATGCACAATTCAGCGCCCGCAGGTGCGCGAGTTGCGCTTCGGTCTCGACGCCCTCCGCGACCACTTTCATCCCCAGATTGTTCGCCAGCGTGATAATCGTGCGGACGATCTCCGTGTTCTCGTCGCCTACGCCCATGCAGCCAATGAACGTGCGGTCAATCTTCAACATCGAGACGGGGAAGCGATGGAGATAGCTTAAAGACGAGTAGCCGGTGCCGAAGTCGTCAATCGAAAGCTGCACGCCGAGCGCGCGGAGTTGTTTGAGCATCGTGGCGGCCGCTTCGGCGTTCTCCATGACGACGCTTTCCGTAATCTCAAGGAGTAGGCAACGTGGATCAAACTCCGTCTCGGCGAGCGTCTGTTTGATCTGATCGATTAAATACGGCTGGCTGAACTGTCTGCTTGAAAGATTGACGCTGATGGTGAGCGGGTACGACACGAGCTTTTGCAAGTGGCCCATCTGCCGGCACGCTTCCGCCAGCACCCAGCGGCCGATCTCGAAGATCAAGCCGGTCTCTTCAGCGAGCGGAATGAATTCATCAGGCGCGACGAAGCCGCGCTCCGCGTGCGGCCAGCGCAGCAGTGCCTCGAAGCCTACCAGCCGGTTTGTGTCGAGCGCGATGATCGGTTGGTAATAAACCTGAAACTCGCGGCGCTCGACAGCGCGCCGCAGATCGTTCTCCAGCGTCAGCAGGGCGACGGCGCGGGCGTGCATGATTGTATCGAAAAGTTCGTGCCGCGCTTTGCCATTCTCTTTGGCGCGATACATCGCGGTGTCGGCATCGCGCAGCACGTTCTCCGGCTGCGAATAGCCGGTGGCGCTGAGCGTGATGCCGATGCTGGCGGTGGTGTAGACCTCATGCCCATTCAGGTTGAAGGGTTGCGACAACTCGCTCTGGATGCGCTCCGCGACCGCGATGGCGGCGCGCGTATCCGCCAGCCCGTCGAGCAGAATGGCAAACTCGTCGCCGCCGAGGCGCGCGACCGTGTCCATCGGGCGCAGACAACCTTCGAGCCGCCGCGCGAGCGTCACGAGCAGCAGATCACCGACGCCATGACCGAGGCTGTCATTAATGTTTTTGAAGCGGTCGAGGTCAACAAAGAGGACGGCGAACAGGTGGTCGCTGCGCCGATGTGCGCGCTCGATGGCGAGTTTCAGATGATCGAGCAAGAGCGTGCGATTGGGTAGTCCCGTCAATGCATCGTGAAAGGCGGCATGGCGAAAATGCTCGCGACTATGCTGTAACTCCTGGCTGATGCGCTGCTGCTCTGCGATGTGGCTCGATAGCTCTTCGACGTGCCGCTCGGCTTGCTCGATCTGCGTCAGCTTCGATTCGACGCTGGTGAGATAAGTCCGATAAGTGAAGTAGACGATGGCGATGATGGGCGTCATGGCGAGGAAGGCGTAGAAGCCGAGCGAGCCGATGAGCTTGGCAATGAGACCGGCGGCCGACGCGCCCGCGAAGTAGGTCAGCGACGTGTAGAGGAAATGACCCTTCCAGACGGGCCAGAAGCGCTCGCCGGCTTTCAGCGAGAGACAACCGGCGATCAGGCTGGTGTTGGTCGCGTATTGCACGAGCGCCATCACGCTCAAGGCCATGATGAGCTTCTCGGAGTACGCATGTTGCGCCAATTCGACGGGCGAGCCGAAGCAGAGTCGCACCGCCCAGACGGTGAGAAAATAGGAGAGCGCCATCACGCCCGCATTGAAAAGGTGATGAAACTTTTTCTTCGTCACCCGCAGTGAAGTGCAGACCGCTTCGACCGTTGCGAGTAAGATCGCGGCCTCGCCATCGAAGAGCAAGATGGTCAGGAACAGGAAGGTGTCGGAGACGGTGATCTGCCCGCGCACGCGGGGCACGCGCACACTCAGGCGCGAGCCGATGCCGACGGTGATAATCGCCAGGATCAGGAAGCGCTGATCGAGCCGGGCCACGGGCAGACGGGTAGCGGAGTAGACGCATGCCGCCGCGCCCAGCGCGATGACCGCCCACATGAAGTGCTTGGTGAAACGACTAGCCTTAACTTCCATGCTGTCGGAAGGCAGACGAAGAGCCACACATTTCTTGGGATAAAACTTTGAGGAATTAGCTGGGGCAAAAAGTGGTCAAGCAATATACGCGCCCGCGCCACCGTCCAAATTTAACATATAAGGCCGTATAGAGCGATAGTTTGTGCAGAAAAATCCAGACCTGCTAAGGCTAAACCCTCTTCGCACCCCAAAAGACTAAAAGCAATGCAATCCGGAGCGGCTGGTTGCGTTCTTGATAAAAGCGCAGACTTTCGGCAAATACCGGTTAAATAGTTATGATGTAATCGGGGTCGTAGCAGGCAGGCGGGTGCAGCGGGAACGTGATCGAGATAGGTAAATACAAAGCGGAAAGTAGTCAGGCCAAACTGTGCTGGCCGGGTTTGATAGTTAATGCTGGCTCGTTTCATCGTTTTCTGTTATTATCCCGCGATTTTACAGGACAGATTCACAGCCGAAACAAAGCCGTCAGGGCGTCCGTATCACGGAATGCAACAGACTGCCCGACTGTTGCATCTAATCCCTGTCGTATCAACAGCTTAGTTTTTAGCGATACGGCGAATGCGGGCGTTGGTTAGGTGGGCCAAGCGTTGGCTTGAGCGGAGTTTCCGGTGAAACAGGAGCTACCGCCGGGCACAGGCGGGGTGTGATTGAGGAAATTATGAGCATTGATATGAACAAGCGTGGTGACGAGGGATTTATCGAGCCGCGAGGCAACAGCTATTCGCCGTTTGAGTCTTTGGGGCAAGAACTGACCGAAGACGCTATCCCGGCGGACATCGAAGACGTGCTGCAAAAACTGGACGGCACGAATCTGGGCGAGGCGGACGCCGACGACTTGCTGATCGAGCAAGCAGCCGCAGTCGTGCCGCATGAAGAACAGCACGACGACGCATTCGCGGAGGAGGACGATCTCGACCTCTCCGCCGGGGATGACGACAAATCAATTGACCCGGTGCGCATGTACCTGCGGCAAATGGGCACTGTGCCGCTCTTAACGCGCGAGCAGGAAGTCTCCATCGCCAAGCGCATCGAGGCGGGGATCATCAGGTCGAATCGCGTGATCGCGCGCTCGCCCATCACCGTCAACGAGTTGCTGGAAATTGGTGAAGAGTTGGAAGGGAACGTGCTGAGCATCCGCGATGTCGTGGCCTTCTCCGATCAAGCCGACATGGCCGAGGTCGAAGATAAGGCCGACGAGTATTTGCAATGGACGCTCGAAAGTTTGCAGCGCATACGCAAACTGGCGCTTGAGGGCCAGAAAGAGTTGATGAAGTTGCGCGCCGAACAGCAACTTACGCGGGGCAAAAAGCCCGGCAAGAAGTTGCTGCGGTTGAAGCGTAAGGTCGCCGGTGTCCGGCTGGGGTTGGCGCGTGAGATAGGGCATCTCAAGATGAAAGACAGCGCGCGGCAGCGGTTGATCGATGCCATCGCCGCGGCTTGGAAAGAAGTGCGCGTCGCCGAGCGCGAGATCGAACAGTACACCGAGAAACTGCACCGGAAGCGGATCAAGCCCGACGACGAGAAAGAGTACAAGCGGCGCATCACGGCCGCTAAGCGTCGGCTCAAGCAGATCGAAGAAGAGCGGCACGTCTCGCCGGTCGAGATCAAGCGCGCACACATGGCCATCGCGCGGAGCGAAGCGCAGACGGTGCAGGCGAAGCGCGAGTTGACCGAGGCGAACCTGCGGCTCGTCGTCTCCATCGCGAAGAAGTACACGAATCGCGGCTTGCAGTTTCTTGATCTCATTCAAGAGGGCAACATCGGGCTGATGCGCGGGGTGGACAAGTTCGAGTGGCGGCGCGGCTATAAGTTCTCGACCTATGCGACGTGGTGGATTCGCCAAGCGATCACGCGCGCGATTGCGGATCAGGCGCGCACGATCCGCATCCCCGTCCACATGATTGAGACGATCAACAAGCTGATTCGCACCTCACGGGCGCTGGTACAGGAGTTGGGGCGCGAGCCGACCAGCGAAGAGATCGCGGATCGCGTGGACATGCCCGTGTCGAAAGTGCGGAGCGTCTTCAAACTGGCACAGCAGCCGATCTCTTTG
>JANMAD010000085.1:0-10351 GCA_031359515.1 Acidobacteriota bacterium
CTTTAGCCCGCGATGTTGAGCAGACGCACAAGAAATTAGAGAAACTCAGCGATCAAGTGCATGAATTGGCTTTGACGGTCGAGCGTATGCAAGGCCGGATCGCCCTGCTCGCCCAGCGCGAAGAGTACGAACGGGACAAACTGGCGCAAGAGCTACAGCCGGCTAAGCAATTGCCTGCAAAAGCGGCCAAGAAAGATAAAAAGTGATTACCCCGCCGCCTAAAGCTGTCAAACGCTCCGCCTTCGCTTGCAAAATCTCTTTGAGCTGTTTCAGCCGGTCGTGAATTAGCGAATGTGATCAATCGTGATAAGACTAGCGTACAAGTGAGATGTTCGCGCTGACAGCCTTCGGCGTAATAAGCGAATAGCTATTATTGAACACGAGGTAATAGCGACCTGGAGGAATCTGCGCGTTGAGGCGTTGTACTGTAACGCGGCGCGAGTTGTAATAGGTTGGCGTACTATGACCATTCTGAAAATTCTCGTACTGTATTTCATCAAGGATATAGCACTCTATATCATTACCTCCGCCGCCCTCTGCGCGAAACCAACCCGTAACACGGGCAGGGCTATCTGTGTGGAACTGTACTGAATAACGTTTTCCTGCTCCAATAGTAACTGAACCATTTAGCAATGGCATGAAGGCAGGTGCGGAAGGTTGCTCGGCAGGAAGAGTCGAAGATGTTGTTGCATTAGGTTGACGAGTGAACTTGCAGTCAATATTCTCGATGCTACTTAGTTCCCATTTATCCTCGTTCCGTTCGTAGTAAAGTCTTATCTTTCCATCTAACTCACTGGTATCGTCGCCTGTTTGCAAGTGAGCTATAACGGTAGCGTTGTTTCCCTTCACGTCCGTCTCCACGACGCCGACTTCCTTCCACTCTGATTCCGCAAATTGCCATTGTCCCTCTGTCCGCCCATCTAACAAGCGAATGTTGCGGAGCGTCATGCCAACAACGTCGTGTTTAATTTTTGATGTTGGAATGTCGAATTGACTCGATGCCGTAATTTGGTCTGGCGGTGGTACGGTCTGTACCACTCGCGCCGTCCGGCTAGAGCGCTTGCGGCGGCGTTGCGCACTGGTGGGGACAGCGCAAGAAGCGACTAACAATAAAGTGAGTGTGAGAGAAAAGATAGATCGCAGCATGGTGGACCTTTCAGTTGCGAAGACATTACCAAGCTTTTCAAATGCCGGATATGTGCAATTCTTGATTACGCTGCGGCGTCGTCCACGCCGGTCAGCGTTTCGCCGGGCATGGCGCGGCGGCGCTCGACCATCTCGCTGGTGATGACGAACTCTTTGACGCGCTTCTGGGCGGGCAGTGTGTACATCGCGTCGAGCAACAGTTCTTCCATGATCATCATCAAGCCGCGTGCGCCGACCTTGCGGTCAACCGCTTGCCGCGCAATCGCTTTCAGCGCGTCGTCCGTGAAGCGCAGGCGCACGCTGTCGTACTCGAACTTCTTCTGGTATTGCTTGACGAGCGCGTTCTTCGGTTCGGTGAGGATGCGCATCAACGCCTCTTCGTCCAACTCGTGCAGCACACCCGCGACGGGCAGGCGACCGACGAATTCGGGGATCAAACCGTACCTGACCAAATCTTCCGGTTGCACGCCTGCGAGCGCGTCGGCGTAACGCTCTGAGCCGCCCTTGATCTCGGCGCGAAAGCCGAACGACTTGTTGCGCATGCGCCGCTCGATCACTTTCTCAAGACCGACGAACGCGCCGCCGCAGATGAAGAGAATGTTCGTCGTGTCAACCGGGAAGAACTCTTGATGCGGGTGCTTGCGTCCGCCCTGCGGCGGGACGTTGGCGACCGTGCCTTCCAGGATTTTCAACAACGCCTGCTGCACGCCCTCGCCCGACACGTCGCGCGTGATCGACGGGTTCTCGTCCTTGCGGCAAATCTTGTCAACTTCGTCTATGTAGATGATGCCTTGTTGCGCGCGTTCCACGTCGCCGTTCGCGGCCTGCAACAGTTTCAGGATGATGTTCTCCACGTCCTCGCCGACGTAGCCGGCTTCGGTCAGTGTCGTCGCATCAACGATGGTGAAGGGGACGGAGAGCATGCGCGCGAGCGTCTGCGCGAGCAGCGTCTTGCCCGTGCCGGTCGGCCCGATCAAGAGAATGTTCGACTTCTGAATCTCGATGTCGCTGCGGCGGCGCGCAAGCTCGATCCGCTTATAGTGTTGATAGACGGCGACGGCCAGCCGCTTCTTCGTCTCGTCTTGGCCGATGACGTACTCGTCGAGGAAGGATTTGATCTCGTGCGGTTTCGGCAGTGGCGGCCGCGAGGCGACAGCTTCGGCCTGCTGATCGTCGGTGATGATCTCGTTGCAGATGTCTATGCACTCGTTGCAAATATAGACGGTCGGGCCGGCAATGAGTTTCTTCACCTCGTTCTGCGATTTGCCGCAGAACGAACAGCGCAACGTGTCATCGGTTCGGCGTACCATAGGCTTCAGGGGACTCCGGAGTCTTCAGGTTCGGACGGTTCAGCTTGTCAAGTTTGACTGGACGGGCGTGCGCGTTTGAGAGTGGGTTCAGATGGCGCGCAGCGGCGCGACCCTCAAGGCGCTGTCCACAGGGAACAATATAGCATAAAGGCGCGCGGGCGTGGTGAGTGCGCTATCGGCACGCCCGCGCTTGTCAAATCGTGGTGCGCTTACTCGCGATGCACGATCACTTCATCGATCAGGCCATACTCTTTCGCCTGCATCGCGGACATGATGCGGTCGCGCTCCACGTCGCGCTCGATCATGTCGTAGTCCTGCCCTGTGTGCTTGGCGAGAATGTTCGAGGTCAACTCGCGCATGCGGATGATCTCTTCAGCCTGAATGCGTATGTCGGTCGCTTGTCCCTGCGCGCCGCCTGACGGTTGGTGGATCAGGATGCGCGAGTTCGGCAGCGCGAACCGCTTGCCCTTCGCGCCCGCCGCAAGCAAGAGCGCCGCCATCGAAGCGCACTGCCCGACGCAGATCGTGGTCACATCAGGGCGGATGAACTGCATCGTGTCGTAGATGGCCATGCCGGACGTGATGGAGCCGCCGGGCGAGTTGATATAGAGATTGATGTCTTTCTCCGGGTCTTCCGCTTCGAGAAAGAGCAGTTGCGCGACGATGAGATTCGCGATCATATCGTCAATCGGCGTGCCGATGAAGATGATGTTGTCTTTTAAGAGACGCGAGAAGATGTCGAACGCGCGCTCGCCGCGCGACGTTTGCTCGACGACCATCGGAACTAATGCCATAAACTGAAACTCCGCAACTTTGATCTAAGATAACGATCTATGATCTCAGATTTGAAAATTCAAATTTGAAATCTCAGATTGAGATCGGCCTTTAACCTTGCTCGGCCTCGCCGCCTGTTGCCGCGCCCGCCTGCTGCTCGTCCGGCGTTGCTTCGTCCGCAACCGTCGCGTGCGACTCCGGCGCGTCTGCTTCACCGTCCGCGCTCGCGTCATCTTCCGCCTCCGTGGGCGGCTCTTCTTCGCGCCATTCTTCGTCACTAACTTGGGCGGCGGCGGCGAGCATGTCAAGCGCCTTGCGATGGCGCAATCTGTCGGCGATGCTACGTTCGCCCCCCTGCTTTGTCAAGGCAGCACGCACTTGCTCTGCCGACTGCCGCGTGCCCTGCGCGATGCGCTCGATCTCCTGCGCGATCTCGTCGTCGGCCGCGTCTATATTCTCCGCCTCCGCGATGCGTTCCAGCAGAATCGAGCCGCGCAAATCTTCGGTCGCTTGCACCTCGAACAGCCCCTGCATGCTCTCCCAATTGAACTCCGCGTTGCGCGGGTCCATGCCGTGCTGCATCATGTCGCGCACGGTTGATTCGAGCAACCGCCGCGCCTGACTCTTGACGAGCGATTCGGGCACTTCAAACTGATGCGCCGCGATCAACTTGCGCATCAACTCGTCGCGCACGCGCTGGTCAGCTTCAAACCCGGCGCGCCGCTCCAAGTCCTCGCGCAACTTCGTGCGCAAGGTAGCGACCGAATCAATCTCTTCGCCCAGACTGCTGGCCCACTCGTCGTCCAACTCCGGCAACTCTTTGCGCCGCACGGCCGTCACCGTCGTCGTGTACTCGATCTCTTTGCCCGCGAGTCCTTTCGACGAAAAGTCTTCCGGGTACTTAACGCGGAACGTCTTCACATCGTCCGGCTTCGTGCCGAGTAGTTGATCTGTGAACTCCTGCAACACGCCGTCGCCGCCAAGCACCACGTCCACGGCTTCAACGTTGATGTCGTCCGCCTCCTGCGGCTCGATGTACTTGCCTAAGAAATCAACTGTCACCGTGTCTTCCAACTCCGCGCCGCGATCCTCGACCGGCTGCAAAGACGCGGCCGACTCGCGTAACTGTGCGAGCATCGCTTCCGCCGTCTCGTCCGTCACCGGGCGCACACGCCGCGCCACTTCAACGCCCTTGTACTCGCCCAACTCGATCTCCGGCAGCACCTCCACGTGCGCGTGGATTGCCAGCGGTTGCTGGCCCAATTTGTCCAAGCCTTCGTTGTTATCAAGATGTATATCCGGCTCGCCGATCACGTCCAAGTTGCTCTGCTCGATAGCTTCGCCGAGCGCCTGCGGCACGAGGTTCTGCACGACCTCGCCGCGAATCTCGTTCTTAAAACGCGAGCGCACCACCGAGCGCGGCGCATTCCCCTTGCGAAAGCCGGGCACATTCGCCTGCGCCGCATAGCGATCACTCACGCGGTCATACTCAGCCTGCACGCGCTCCGCATCGATCTCGATCTTCAACTCCTTGCGCGTCGGCGACACGTCAATCAATTCTGTCTTCATAAATCGTAACGCCCGCCGCGCACTCGCGCACGAGGGCCGGCGGGCATCCTTCCTCTGATTAAATTATACGCACGTGTGAACAGTCGTTGCGCGAAACTCAATGCGAAAGGGGGGACTCGAACCCCCACGCCTTGCGGCACTAGGGCCTAAACCTAGCGCGTCTGCCAATTCCGCCACTTTCGCTTATGACTGAAACAGAAACCGGCACTTGCTCCGCAAACTCTGCTGTCAGCTTGGCGCGCGAGAAAGATAAATTAAAGGATCAATGCACGAATGTCTAGCGAGCGACTTTGCGTTGCGCCGGACTAGCATCGCTGTCGTTGCCGCTTGCAAATAAATCTCGGCGGCGTACACTCGCAGCCAAACAAGAGCAACGACAAGCGAGCGTGCGAGGAGGGGTTGGAGTGGAAAAGATTAGCTATCTCGGACTGCCGAACTGTTACAGGTTAATGAACGACACCACCGAAGTCGTCGTCACGACCGACGTGGGGCCGCGCATCGTGCGCTACGCTCTCCGGGGCGCTGAGAACATGCTCGGCGAAGTGCCGGACGTGGTGTTGACGACCGCGCTCGGTGACTGGAAGCCGCTCGGCGGCCACCGCCTGTGGGCCGCGCCCGAAGCCATGCCGCGCGCTTATGCGCCCGACAACGGACGGCTCGATTATACGATTGACGGCAGGCACAGTATTCATCTCGTCGCGCCAACGGAGGCGCAGGTCGGCATACAGAAAGAGATGCGCGTCACGCTCGCCGCCGACAGCAGCGAGTTGACCGTCGAGCAACGCATCACGAATCGCAATTTGTGGCCCGTCGAGTTGGCGTTGTGGGGCATCACGATCTTGGCGGGCGGCGGCGAGGTCATTATCCCGCAAGAGCCTTATCGCACGTGGAGTCAGGAGTTGCTGCCCGCGCGCCCGCTCGTCCTCTGGCATTATACGGACATGGCAGACGCGCGTTTCACGTTCGGCGCGAAGTATTTGCGCCTGCGCACCGATGTGGACGCCGAGTCGCCGCAGAAGATCGGCGCGCTCTGTAAGCAGGGCTGGGCCGCATATCACCGCGCAGATCAGTTATACGTCAAACGCTTCGCCTACGAAGCGGGCGCGCTCTATCCGGACTACGGCTGCAACGTCGAGACCTACACCGCCGGCAACTACATCGAGCTTGAATCGCTCTCACCGCTCCGCCAACTTGCGCCCGGCGCGACCGCCACACACACCGAACGCTGGTATCTCTTCGCGGGCGTGGACACAGGCGCAACCGAAGCGACGCTGCACGAGACAATCGCGCCGCTCATCGCGCAGACGCTCAGCGCAACATAATGCAGGGCGCAAAAAAAAAATAGGGGCGGAGGTTAGCACTCCGCCCTTATCGTGTCATGCGCCGGCGCATGATGTATTGCGCGCCCGGATAAGTTTTTACGGCTGCCCGAACCTGAGCTTGTACTCGGTCGAGTTCATAAAGCCGTTGACCATCGTGCGGAAGTCGCCGGGATGTGTCGTTAGATAGTTGAGCCACGACTGATAGCCGGCGTCCTCAGGCGTGCGCCGCAGATAGCCGTAGTATTGCATGGCGACGAACGCGCGGTTGAACTCGGCGGCGTTCACTTCGCGGCTCTGCACGACGACGCGCAGGACTTGCGCACGTGTGAGCGTGCCCGTGTTAAGGCGATTAACGAGATCGGTTTGGGTGAGCGTGACAGGTTGCGTGCCGTCAGGATTGGCCGGGTCGGGCGTGTTGATGCTCGTCAACCCGTAGCGCGCGAGGAGCGCGGCAACGTACTGCGCTTCCGTCAGCGTGTTCGGGTAGAGCGCGACGAACTCGGGCCGCTCCGTCCATGCGTCGGTGAACGCAGCCTTCTTCGCGTAGACTTCGGCGCTCGTCTGCCCCGTCACGCCGCGCATGTCCGGAATGATCTCGTCGTAAGCGGGCAGACGGTTGAAGCTGACTTTGTAGAAGAGATAGACGAAGAAACCCTTCAACTGAAACTCCGGCGAGCCGAAGAAGGAACTGCTGACGAGGATGCGGTCACAACCAGCCGAGGGGCTGGTGGGATCGAGATTATTCACGTCCGCACAACGATTCAACACGCCCGACCACGGTTCGCCCGCTTCCGGTTCGCGCGAGAGAAAATCGAGATACTGCTGGCGCACGAAGAACGGCGTCGCAAAGACTGGATTCGCGCTTGCGCCGCCGTCGTTATCGGTGATCGTGAGCGTCGCCGTGCTTTGCGCGCCGAGCGTCGCGCCGGTCGAATCGTTCAACTTCAAGCTGACGGTCTCCGGCCCTTCCGTATGCGCGTCGTCAATGAGCGGGATGGTGAATGTCTTGCTCGTCTCGCCGGGCGCGAAGTTGATGGTGTCCACGCTCGTCGCGTAGTCGCAACGCGCGAAGGCCGTGCCGGGCATGGTCGTTGTGTCGTCGCAACGCACGGCCGCCGTGTTGTCGGCCGTGAGGTAAGCGACTGTCGCGCTCGTTGAAATGTCGCCCGTGCGCGTGACGTTGATCGTCGCTTGCCCCGCGCCTTCGCTGAAACTGTAGTTGCTCGCGCTGAACTGCAACGCGCTCGGCGCGACGAAGTTGACGGCCGCATCACCGCTCAAGCCGCTCAGACTCTGGCTCGCGGGCGTGAACGTGTAGCCATTTCGCGCGGGCGTGATGGTATATGCGCCGCCGGCCAGATTGGTGAAAGCGTAACGACCGCTCGCGTCGGTCTGCGCGTTGAGCGTGCCCGCCGGGCCGTTGACCGTGACCGTCACACCGACAACAGGGCTGCCGTTGATGGCCGTAACCTGTCCGCCGATGTTGAGTACGCCGGGTTGGGCGTCGCCGTCCAGCACGCCGTCCTCGTTGCGATCAATGCCGAGCCTGCGCCCCGCGCCGACGGGCACGCCGGTGAACGTCAACTCCGCGCCCGCGCCCGCCGCCTGAATCAAAGCTTGCGGATTCAAGATCAGCTCGCCGTTACGGTCAGACTGGAACGAACCGAGATTGGGCGCGACGCTGTTATAGACGAAGCCGCGTCGTTGCCCGTTGAAGATGCCTTTGACGATCAGATCGCAGTTGCGCAAGCCCGCCTGCGCGACGAGCAGGTTGACGCGATCCGTGACGGCCTGCGCAGTCTTATTGTTCGCGTTGACCGTGACTTGCAAACCGACGGCGGGCGCAGTGCCCGTGTCGAAGGCCAGCACGAACGCTTCCACGTCGCGGCGATCCGCGTCGCCGTTTCTAAACTGAAAGACAGCCGCGTGCAGGAATGAGAAGAGCGAGTCGAAATTGCCGTCGTGCGCGAAACCGTAGCCGGTGAGTTGTTCGCCCGGCGCACGTTGCAGACCCGTCTTCTGATATAGCCCGCGTAATTGCGGGACTTTGAAGTCCTGCGACTCCTGCAACGCCAGCGCCGGGATGAGCAAGCGATTCGTGCCCGTGCCGTTGCCGGGCACGGCCGTGTGGCATTGATTGCACGTCAGTGTCTGTTGGTCGGTGCGGTCGTTGATAAAAATTTGTTGTCCGCGCGCGGGGTTCGGCCCCGTCGCCGGATTCGGCAGCGTGCGATCAAGATTCTGGTTCGGGTTCGATGGATAGGCGAGCGTGCGCACGAGCGCGGTGAACGCCGCCAACTCGTTTGCGTCTAGCTGTCGCTGGCTGCCGAGCAGCGAGACGAAGGCCGGGTTGAAGTCGCCCAGCGTGGCCCGGTCGCCGCGCCAGTGGAGCGGTTCGGTTGTCTGCTGCGGGGTTGTACTGATGATGGCGCGTAAGGATTGCGTCGTCATCGGCCCCTTCATCGGATGAAAATTCGCGGTGAAGGGAAAGAGCGGATTGTTGCTGGTGACCTGTTGCATCTGCCCTTGCGGGTCGCCCAAGTCCCACGCCAGCCCGTCGCGGTGGCCGTTCAAATGACAACTCGCGCACGCGACATCGCCGTGCGCCGAGAACGCGCCGTTGTAGAGGAAGCGGCGGCCGTCGCGCACCTGCGCCGGTTCGGGATTGAAGCCGAGTGGCACGCGCGCGAGTTCGGTGCGCGCGTTCGTGTCCACGACGCTGATCGTTTCGTCGAAGCGATTGAGCACGTAGAGGCGTCTACGCGCGTCGTCGAGCGCGAGACCGGTCGGCCCTTGCCCGACGTTGATGCGTTGGCGCACAGAGCCGGCGGCGTTTAGCACACCGACCTTATTCGAGCCGGTGGCAGCGACGTAGAGCGTGCCGTCTGCTGCACGGGCGATGTCGGCGGGGAACGCTAACGTCTTGGCGCGCTCGGTGTCCGTGCCCGCCGCGTTCGCATAGTTGATGTGCGGGTTGAGATCGATGGCGGTCGCAGTCGCCGGACTCGTTTGCAGATTGATGAGCGAGACGCGCTGTTGCAGCAGACGCCCGCGCACATTCGGCTCGAAGCGCACCTGATTGCGCGCGTCGAGGTTAACGACGTAAAGCTGATTGCGGCTCGCATCGAAGACGGCGTTGCCGATGTTCGTGCCGACGCCGCGTATCTCCGCGCTCTGCGTCACGTTCGCATTGCGCGCATCGAGCGCGACCACGTCAACATCCGCGAGCGTGTACGGGACAAAATTATTCCAGCGCGTGTCGCCAGTCTCATCGGCCCAGCGCGAGCCGTTCCATTTCAAGATCAAGCCGACGCCCGGTGCGGGCGGCAAGCCTTGCCGCAGCGCGGGCACAGGCGCGGGCGGGCCGCCGCCAACTGCGACCGTGTTCGCGTCAATGATCGTCGTTTGATTACCCGACTCGAAGATCGAGACGAAGACTTGTGCGCCCGTAGCATCGCGCGTGAGCGCGCGAGGTTGTTTGCCGCGCACGGTGAGAACTTGTGGCGCGGTGTCCGGCGCGCTCGGATCGTAAACCTTCACCTGTCTGAGGCCGGACACGCAGACGAACGCCAACTCTTTTTGTTGCCCCGCGAACACGATGTCGGTCGGCTCGTCGCCCACGTCAATGGTGCGTGTGACGTTGCCGGTATTGAGATCGACGATGCTGACCGAGTCCGACAACCAGTTGGCCACCCACGCTTCGTTGTTGTTGCGCACGGCCACGCTCGTCGGTTCTGCGCCGACCGGAATCTCGGCGGCGAGCGTGAGCGCAGAGCCGTTCAACTGAAAAACTTCGAGCCGCTGTTCCGGCGTGTCGAGCGCAAGCAGGCGCGTGCCGTCGGGCGTTATAGCGAGCGGATGCACCTGCGGCGCTTCAAAGTTTTTATAGGTCGTCTGCGCCTGCGCGTGCGCGCGTGGCGTCTGCGGGCCGCGCAGTAACCAGACGAAACCGAGCGCGCAGGCGCAGAGCAGGGTAAGTAATCTATATGCAAGTGTGCGACGGGTGGGGGTGATATTCATAAGCTTGTCTGTTGCTATAAACCTATTCCAGCAAAGCGGCGCGAGAGTTCCACAAAGTTAGCGTGCAAGCGCGAGATAGGAAACGTGTGCCATAATTCGCCGCGCGAGCGGCGCTTGATTTTAGCCCGGCGTTTCAACGCCGGGAGAGAGTACGTTTGAATTGATCATCGTCGCGTGAGCGACGATTGAATGATTGTTGCGATTCAATCG
>JANMAD010000157.1:0-4481 GCA_031359515.1 Acidobacteriota bacterium
GCGGCGGCGGCCGTCGGCTTGGGCGTGCAGCACGGCATCTTCTCGTCGCTGGCGTTGGTCGTCGCCGGCGTTGATTTCCTCTCCGGCATACTTGGCTTCTGGTACTGGCAGCGCATCCGGCGACAGTAGAAAGGTGACACGTATGACCGCCGCCGCACACCGACCATCGCTCGCGCCGCCGGAAAATTACACGGGGCCGCGCCGCGCCTTGATCTTGGCGGGCGGCGGCATGCGCGTCGCTTATCATGCCGGTGTCTTGCGCGCCCTCGCCGAAGCGGGCCTGTGCTTCGCGCACGTGGACGGCACGTCGGGCGGCATCATCAACACGGCGATGGTGCTTTCGGGCTTGACGCCCATAGAGATGTGCGAGCGTTGGCGCGCGTTCAAGCTGGCAGAGGCGATTGCGCCGATGCCGTTCGCGGAGTATCTAAAAGCGGATCGCATGATGGCCATGTGCAGCGCCGACGGCGTGCGCGACAAAATGTTTCCGCACCTCGGCATAGACATTGATAAGATCAACGCTGCCACCGGCATGACCGGCACGTTCAACGTCTGCAACTTCACACGCAAGACCAACGAGGCCATTCCGCACGACCGCGCCGACATTGATTTCCTCATCGCCGGCATGTCGCTGCCCATGTTCATGCCGCCCGTGCGTAAAGGCGACGTGTGGTACACCGACTCGGTCTGGCTCAAGGACGCGAATTTAACCGAAGCCGTCGCGCGCGGCGCGGACGAGTTGTGGGTGCTATGGATCATCAACAACACGCCCGTCTACAAGCCCGGCTTCTTCAATCAGTACGTCCACATGATCGAGATGAGCGCGAACGGCTCGCTCATAGACGAGTTTGAGCGCATCAACGAACTGAACGAGCGCATCCAACAGGGCGAACGCCCCTTTGGGCACACACGCCCGATCAAGTTGCACCTGATCAAACCGCGCCACGAGTTGCCGCTCGACCCCGATCTCTATCTGGGGCGCATAGACGCCGCCGGCTTGATCGACATGGGCTACGCGGACGCCAAAGAATACTTGCGGGAGTTGCCGGCCGCCGGCCTCCCTTTACAACCGGAGACACTAATGATGCAAGCATCCAAACCCGGCGTGAGTTTTCGTGAGACGATGACGGGCGGCTTCGCGCTCGGCGCGACCGACCCGCGCACCGGCGAGCAAAAGGGCGGCGCCGCCGGCACGAAGCTCGCCATCCATTGCGAGATCGACATCGCCGACGCCTACGCCTTCATCGCCGACCCGCAACACTCCTCGCCCATCAAAGGGCACGTGGACTTTCCGCCGCTCGGCATGAACATCCCCGCCACGCGCGGCCTCTTCAACCTGTTCAGTCCGAGCGACAACCCGCGCATGAAGTACATGGTCTATGAGCTGGGCTTCGAGCATAACGGGCAAGCGTATTACCTGGCCGGCAAGAAAGAGGTGCGCGACGATCCGGGCTTCGACATGTGGGCCGACATCACCACCTGCTTCATGCGCCTGCACGAGGGCGCGGACGCAAGCGGCCCCGTCGTCGGCGCAGGCGTCATCTACATCAAGCGCGAGCAACTGATCGGCCTCATCCCCACGATCCACGCCACCAACACCAGTTCGCCGGCGGAGAGCCTCAAAGTCCTCGCCGACTTCGGCCGCTTCTTCATGGGCGAGATTTGGGACACCTATGCCTAAAGTCTGAGACACTTGCTGGGAGCTTAGGGGAAACCCACTCCCACGATGAGTGTGCCTATTGCTACTGACAGATATTTTTTCGAAATTAAAAGCCGTGTAGTGTCCTAATTGCCATACAAAATGAGCCGAATGAATTTGTCAGCGAGTGAAAATCTCAACAGGAAGGAGTTTGTCACACCATGAGTAGAGGTTTACTCGGTAAAAAGATTCTCAAAGAAATAGCGAATCAGCTACCAGATATAAAGCAACTCAACATAGATATTCTTTCCTATGACGTTACGTCCGTCTCGTTCAGATTTCCACCTGAGAGCACCGTTCCTGTTGCGTCTGTCTGCCTGTGGGACGCTTTTGATGTGCTTGCCGATGCAAACCATGCGTGGCATGAATTGCTTGCTCACAGGGCTTGGTATTTAGAAAAGCGGGAGACTCCGCTAGAGGGTACAGCAATTCGCTTCACACGATTTTACGCAGATGATATTGCTTTGCGGCTCTACGCAACGGGAGAGCATTTAGCTAATGCAATCATCTGCATGATGGAAATAAAGAGGGAGGGGCTTAAACCTTACAAGGAAAAATACGGTAGCAGCTTGAGAAACGTTTGGGAATACTTGAAAAAAGAAGAACCAACACATGCCATCACCGAGGCAGTAAAAAAGCTGGCGCAAGCAAAAGAGTGGCGCGATACAATTAGCTATCGGAATGAATGGGTTCACGGGAAACCGCCCATCATAAAAGGTTTGGGCATCCAGTTTGAACGCAAGAAAAGATGGGAAATTTCGGACAAGCATATCGGAATGTCTTTTGGGGGCGGTGATGAACCTAAATACTCGGACGAAGATTTGATAAATATTGTCAGACCAGCATTGTTTGTATTTGTGGAAGCTTTAACTGATGTTACAGCGTGGTACGGGCGGCTCGCTGAAAGTCGAAGCAATGTGTTGGGGTCTTTTGGCGAAGTGAGTTAGAACCTAGATTAAGTTACATTCACGTATTGGCTGTCAACAAGACTTACAAGCGGGTGCGCTTGCGGGTACAAACAAAACGGGCGACATAAAATCACCCGTAACTTATTGATAATATGAAGCGGGCGACGAGACTCGAACTCGCAACCCTCAGCTTGGGAAGCTGATGCGCTACCATTGCGCCACACCCGCTCAAGAGAAAAGAACTAGCCGGCTACGAAGAAAGATACTCACCCCGCGCTCGCGCTGTCAAATCATCAATCTCCTTCGACCCGTTCGGCCTGCGGTTGTAGCACGTATTGTTCCAGCCGCGCCTGCGCGTCCGTCAAGTGCGCGGTGGTCGCGTCGGTGCGGTGGGTGGCGGCGAGGGCGGCGGGGTCGAGCGCGCCGATTGCGTCGGCGGGGTTGTTGATGTAGGAGCGTAGTTGTTCGACGAGCGGCGTTGGCGTCCAGCGTCCGCGCGCGGCGTTGTTGTCGTGGACGTAGAGACCTAGCTCAATCCGATACTGCTCCATCGGCCCAGCGCCGTGGCGGTAGCGCCAATCAATCATCGTGGTCATCGGAAACCACGTATAGCCCAGCACGGGCACGCGCTGGCTGCGTAGATACTTGACCGCTTCGACCGACGCTTTCAACCAACGTGCGCGCAGTTCCTCTGCGCCGAACGCGCTCGTCTCCGTGATCATGACGGGCACGCGATAACGCTCGTAGTAGTCGTTGATGAGCGCGGCGAAGCCCACGCCGTCCTCCTCGTGCGGGCGATAGGCGAGCCGCCCGCGCGCGTCCACGAAGAGATGTTGCGTTGACCACTGCGGATAAAAATTCAGTCCCAGCACGTCGAGCGCGATAGGCGTGCGCGCGATCTCGGCGAGCGCATCGGGCGCTGCGCCGCTGCGCAGCAGCCACGTGTAGAGCGGATGCTCCGGCGTCATGTTGCCGACGAGCAAGTCATATGCGAGATAGCCGCGGCGCTGTTCTTCGACCGCGAGCGCTTCCAAGTCCTGCCGGATCGCGCGGCTCAAACCCGCCGCTTCGACGTGTACCATCACGGCTTGCGGATCAATCTCCTTTAGCGCTCTGACCGTCGCCGCGATGCCGCGCACGAGTTGCAGCATGACGCGGATGTAGCCCTTTTCGCCGCGCAGGTAAGGCGGCCACTGGGCGCGCTTGCCGCACATGAGCGCATTCACCAACGGCTCGTTCAAGGGCGTGTACCAGCGCACCAGACTTTTATAGCGGCGCGCGAACGCGGCAGCGTAGGCGGCGACGGCGCGCACGTAATCCTTACTGACGAACTCGCGCTTGAGCCAGTAGGGACAGCCGTAGTGCATCAGGTCTATGATCGGCGTGATGCCAAGCTCTTCGACCATGTAGGGCAGCACTTCATCCGTCCAGCGCCAGTCGAACTCGCCCGGTTGCGGCTCGACGCGATACCACGGCACGCCCCAGCGCAGGGACTGCACGCCTAACTCACGGCCAAGTTGCAGGTCTTCGCGCCAATGCTCGTAGTGCCCCATCAACTGGTACTCGTCGAGCGCCCTGTGCCCCGGCCGCACCTGTGGCACGAACGTGTCTTCAATCCCGCTCGCCCAGATGAAATCCTCTGCGCGCGGTCCCAGCGTCAACTTATCCATGCTGCTCATTGGTAAGAATAGTGACGAGTGACAGGTTAAAGTCCAGTTCAAGGCTCAAGGTTCAAAGTCAGACAAACTTTGAACCTTGAACCTTGAACTATTGCGTGTCACTTGTCACTGCTTTTTGATCTCCGTCACACGCACCATGTCGAAAGCTGCACCCACATCGTCCGCGTAAAGGCCCACGCGGGTCGGCTCGTGAAG
>JANMAD010000158.1:0-1974 GCA_031359515.1 Acidobacteriota bacterium
GCGTAGCCAATTTTAATCGGCCCATTAACTCCTGATTGCACGAAATAGATCATTCTTCAAGAGCGCAACTGGATGTTGTAAGTCTTGATCTTCGAGTTGAGTGTGGTCGCGTTCATGCCTAAGAGCCTAGCGGCGCGGGATTGGTGGCCGCCGGTTTGTTCGAGGGCGCGGCGGATGAGGTCGATCTCGAAGCGGCGCACTTCGTCGTAGAAGTCTATGCCGCGCGCCACGTCAATGGCGGCGGCGTTGGGGCTGGTGGCTGCGCCGAGCGCGTGTTGCGGGTCGCAAATCTCGGTGGGCAGGCATTGGCGCGACATCTCGTCGCCGGGCGCGATGACGACGGCGCGCTCGATGACGTTCTCCAACTCGCGCACGTTGCCCGGCCACGTATAAGCTTCCATCAGCGCGAGCACGTCGGGCGCGAGTTGCTCGGAGATGTGGCGCGCGTTCTCTTCGTTATATTTGCGGATGAAGTGTTGCGCGAGCGGCAGAATGTCTTCGCGGCGTTCGCGCAAGGGGGGCAATTCAATCGGCACGACGGCGAGCCGGTAGTAGAGGTCTTCGCGGAACGCGCCCTGCCGCACGGCTTCTTTCAGATCGATGTTGGTGGCGGCGATGATGCGCACGTCCACGCGGCGCGGCGTGGTGTCGCCTAAGGGCGTGAACTCGCGCTCTTGTATCACGCGCAGCAGCCGCGCCTGCGTCTCCGGCGGGATGTCGCCGATCTCGTCGAGAAAGATCGAGCCGCCATCGGCGACCTCGAACATACCCTTCTTGGCCGCGACCGCGCCGGTGAACGCGCCGCGCGTGTGCCCGAACAGTTCCGACTCTAACAGACCGGAAGGAATGTTCGACGAGTTGACCGGGATGAACGTCCGCGCGGCGCGCGGACTCTGTTCGTGTATGGCACGGGCGATCAACTCTTTGCCTGTGCCGGACTCGCCAGTGATCAAGACGGTCGAGCGCGCGGGCGCGACTTGATCGACGAGTTGGAAGACGGCCTGCATGCGCTCGCTGCGGCCGACGATCTCGCCGCGCTTGAGCGTGCGGCTCATGGCGCGCCGCAATGTCTGGCGCTCTTCGTCCTTGCGCCGACGCTTGATGCCAGCGGCGACCTGCGCCGTTACTTGTTCGTTCTGAAACGGCTTGCGGA
Source organism: Acidobacteriota bacterium (assembly GCA_031359515.1). Taxonomy (GTDB): domain Bacteria; phylum Acidobacteriota; class Blastocatellia; order Pyrinomonadales; family Pyrinomonadaceae; genus QHXQ01. The sequence continues at coordinate 1,154 of JANMAD010000158.1, forward strand.
TGATACCGAACGCGCCGTGCTCCCACGCCGCAACGGCCGTGTCGAACGTCGCGTAGGCCGTGATCATCAGCACGACCGCATCTTCGTCGAGCTTCAACAACTCTTCGAGCGCACGTAGGCCGCCGATGCCGGGCATGGACACATCCATCAATACGGCGTCGTATGCGCGCCGCCCATAAGCCTCGATGCCCTCTTCGCCGGTCTTGGCGAGATCGACGCGATAGCCTTCCGCGGAGAGCAACGTCTCCAACACATCGCGCATGATCTCCTCGTCGTCAACGACGAGCACTGAACCCTTCTTCGCCATAGGTAAATTAAAGCAGTGCCGAGGGACGAGTGACGAGCAAGCAAGTTTCTAACTTGTCACGCGTCCCTCGTCACTGCTTTGTGCGGCGACTTTTGTAGACGCGTTGCGCTCTCGGCGTGGCGAGGACGCGGCGCACGCCGACGACGCGCCGCCCGCGCTCGGCCGTGACCAGTAGATCAAACTGGCCGTCGTCCATGCCGCTCGCGCGCACATAAGTGTCCGTGTTGTTCAAGCCCAGCCGCGGCAAGCTGCCGAGATAGATCGAGCGCCCGGCGGGCGTCATCGCCCACAGCACATAGCGGCTCGCGCCGAGCCGGGCGGGCTGGGGCACACGGCGAAAGTTCGTGCGCACGTAGGCCGAGCCGCCAGTGGCAGCGACTCGCGCTTGCCCACGCGCACGCCGCGCGAGGCGCGTGCCGACGAGCGTCAGTTCACGCGCGCTCGTGTCACTGCGCAACACCTCTTCAACGCGCGCGGAGAAATCGCTGGTGAGATTGCTGCGTCTGGCGCGGAC
>JANMAD010000196.1:0-3188 GCA_031359515.1 Acidobacteriota bacterium
CTCGAACAACTCATCACGCGCCGCCCCGACGCAGAGGAGCGGCTGGCCACCTTGCGCCGCTTCATGCAAGCCCGCCTAGCTGAACGCGAAAAAGCTAAGCAGGAACAGGCGCGCGATGATAATCACGCTGTAGGCCAATAACGACATCACCGGGACGCGCAAGGCACAAAGAGCAAGGCAGATTGATAAAGGCGAAACGGTGAATGAATAAATCGATGGTGTGAAACGACACCTTACCGCGCGCCTAACAAGTCCGTAACTTGTGGAGTACATCTGGGGTCTCTGCACGGCTCAACCCGCAAACGCCTGCCCTGCCCCTATGGCGCGCTAGAACCGGCTGGTAGCTGTGGCAGCCGTAACCGAATTGGCGACGAAGGACGCGAAAACACTACTGCCCAATTCGTTATAGTGGCAACAGTTGTCGGTGTAGACTGCGCCCTGCACCTCATCGAATATGTTAACTGCATTGATAACCTTATGCCCGGACTTGTTCAACTCGCCGGCCTTCGCTAGCAATACCGGATAGCCGCCCCTAACGCCCGCCACGTACCGGCTATCTTCTTGGATGGCGACTCTCTTCTCCTCCGCACTAAACACTCTGCGGGTCGGATTGTATTGATTAGGCTGGATGATGTGATAGTAGGGCACGTGCTTAGCCGCCAATGCCTGCTCCATCAGTTGCGAGGATTCTGCCCAGATGTCTACCATCCGCGCGAACGCCTCCGGGCTGTCGGGCGTGAAGGCGGAGTCGCGGTTAATTTGCATCAGGGTGTCTTGCTTTACGCCATCGAATTTCTTCACCCAGTATTGATCATATTTGCCCACTTCTTTTCTATAACCGGCCAACAGATAACGGACGTAGAGCAGGCGCAAAGTGTAGCAGGAAGCCAGAGTGCATTGCGGCAACGCCTGAAGCTCAGCCTTTAGCTGTTCCTTGTACTGCTTGATGCGTAAGAGGGAGGCGAGTTCCTCTGTGGACTCATTGCCGCCGGCTAAATTGACCAACGGACTGATGTGTTGGATGCTAGGCATCCCTATCTCGACACCGGCCTTGGTATTCAACGCAGATAAAGCTACTTCATTAAAACCGTCGATGTTGATGACCATGTCAAACACTTGCCCCAGTGACATGAAGTAATTGAGGATGAGCAGTTGCTGCGGCTGCTTGTAGCCACTATATGCGAACGGCAAGATCACGATCTCTTTGTCCCGCAGCGTCGGGATTTGTTTTAGGGCATGAGCTAAGACGCCACGATCTTCCTCATAGATTGCGTAGTGATACGCCACTGAACCGCCGAAAATGCCGACGACATACTGCGTGTCGCGCTTCTTAAAAGGGTAAGAGTAGGGTGAAGGAAAGCCGTAATTATTCGCTTGGTGTTCCCCTTGGGAAGAACTGAGTTTGTAGGGCGTGCCGGGCTTTGTAGTAAATCCGAAATATGGATGCAATTGTTCAATGACTGTCCGCGCGAGCCGCGCTTCATCAATCGCAAGCCCGGCCACTTCCTCCGCATTACTTGCTCTTGTGCGATAAAAGAGCCGGCCAGTTCTTTTGAAATAGAAGCCGATAGATACGAGTTCGGTCAGGATAGCGAGTAAGAGCACATTTATCGTAATAATCTTAGCGAGTCTCAGCCCCTTGCGAAATATTAGAATTCCGCTGTCCGCAGTGTTCGGTTTTGAACTTTCTGTTGGTGTGCGTCTATGTAGGGCCATCGCAATAGTCTTTTCCTTCTATCGCTCATCATTCATCGTTCCGCCTTCCCTTCGTGCCCTTCGTGGCTTCGTGGGGCGTGTTGTCTGTCTCTTTAGCTTCAGCCCGGCAATTGCAGGCTGCTGATGATGCGCTGGAAGGCCGGTTGATAAGTTTGATACTCATCTTCGGGCGCGATGGCGATGAGATATAAGAGCCGGCCGTCGGCGGTCGCGGTCGTGTAGATGGCATCGACTTCGGTTGTGCCGGTGACGGTCGAGGGGCCCGCGACGACGGTGACGAAGCCTGCGCGGCCGGCGAAGTTGATCGCTTCAGGCTTGCGCGCGAGTTTGAATTCTGCGTTCGCCGCGATCTGTTGTTGGACGAAGGCAGCGGTCGCTTGGCCCAGATCGCCTGCGCCGGGTGCGACGACGCCAATGAAGATGCCGTGCGTGACGACGACCGAGCCGTTCATGTCACCGTATGCGCCTTTGGGCGCGAAGATCAGATTGCTGTTGTCCTCGGCGGCCGACAGTCCGTCCCAATTCGCCGGAAACTGGAAGGTGTACGAACCGTCGCGCGCTTGATACTCACGCAACTCGGCGACGGGCGGCGCGGGCCGCGCACCCGTGTTCGGCACGTTGTCCGGATCGCTGCTCGACCCCTTGCGCTCCGGCTCGCCCGACGCACGCAATGAACCGGCCGCGCCGCCCGTCAGCCGCGCCTTCACCTGATCGAAATCCGGCGTGTCATGCACCGGATTCTTGCTCACGTTGAGCGATGGCAACTCTTGATTGATCGCGGCGATGCGATTACCGGGGTCAGGATGATCGCTCAAAAATTCGGGCACGCGCTGCCCGCCTTGCGCTTGCAGCGTCTTGAAGAAGTTGGCCATGTCGCGCGGGTCGTAACCGGCTTCGGCCATCACGCGTGCGCCTTCGAGGTCGGCTTGCCGTTCGGCCGTGCGCCCGAAACGCAGGAACGCCATGTTCGCGCCCGCGCCGCCGATTGAGCCGACGACTTGGCCGAGATCGGAATCGCGCCCGCCGAAAATCTCGCTGACCGCGCCCAAACCTTTTTGTGCGATGTAGACCTTCGACGCTTGATTCGTGCCGTGCCGCAAAGCGACGTGCGTGATCTCGTGTGCCATCACGCCCGCCAACTCGCCCTCGTTCTTCGCGGCGGCAATCGCGCCCGCGTTGATGAAGACGAAGCCGCCCGGCAACGCGAAGGCGTTGATGTCCTTCGTGGCGACGACGTTGAACTGGTAAGGGAATTTGTAACCCGAGGCTTTGGCCGCGAGCTTCGCGCCTAAAGCGCGCACGTAGTTGACGACCGCGCCGTCGTTTAAGAGCGGCACTTGCTGCGCGACCTGCTGCGCGGACTGGCGACCGACTTCGATGTCCTGTTCGGGCGAGAACAGATTGAAGCCGGGCTTGAAGTGCGGCGCGGGTCGCCCATTCGTAGTCGGCTGCGAACCACTTTGTAAACCACC
>JANMAD010000245.1:0-20834 GCA_031359515.1 Acidobacteriota bacterium
TCTATCGGCACATTCTCGGCGCGTGCATACTTATCTTGTGGTGGGGCGGCGTGAAACTGCAAAGATAAACATGTCTGTACCGCCTGGGGGTGGGGGGGGGTCATGCTCCCGCGAACCACCCGCCGGCCCCCGCAGGCGGTACTGACTTGTTTAGCTTGCCTGTATCACGCCGCGCCACAACATGATCAGTATGCTCGCGCCGAGGATGAGCCGATAGACGATGAAGACGGCCGTCGAATGTGTGCGGAGGAAACGGAGCAGCAGCCAGATCGAGGCGTAACCGACCAGCCCCGCGACAATCGTCGCGACAGCGAGCGGCACGGCGCTGTCCGGCGGCAACTTGTGGATCGCTTCTTTCAATTCGAGCAGCCCGCTCGCGGCGATGGCCGGAATCGAGAGCAGGAAGGAGAAGCGCGCGGCCGTCTCGCGCTGCTCGCCCGCGAATAGTCCGCCCATGATGGTCGAACCGGAACGGCTCGCACCCGGTATCAACGCCAACACCTGCGCGCCACCGACCGCGAGCGCGTCTTTAATGCCAAGTTCCGCCATCTCGCGCCGTCGTGTGCCGACCTTCTCGGCCAACGCGAGCAGCAGCGCGATCACGATCATCATCGTGGCGATGACCCACAGATTTTTCGTGAACGTGCCCTCGATCTGATGCTTAAACAACAAGCCGACCACGCCGACCGGCAGCGAGCCAATGATGACCCACCATCCAAGCCGTGCTTCTTGCGACAAACTCAGCCGCCGCTGCACGATGCGCCCATCGGCAGCGCGCGTCTGGCGCGGCCGCTGTTCGCCGCGCAGCAGCGCGAGATGATCGCGGATGAAGGCGAACGTGATGGCCAGGATGTCCGGCGCGAAATAGATGAGCACGGCGACGAGCGTGCCGAGTTGGACAACGGCGATAGCGGCGGTCGTCTGTTCGGCCCGCAGCGACTGCCCCTCGAATAGATGCAACAGGCGGCTCGCGAAGATCAAATGCGCGGTCGAGCTGACGGGGACGAACTCGGTCAACCCCTGTACGATGCCGATGATGATGGCTTGAAAGATGGTCATGTCGTAATTTTTGAATTGCGATTTTTGATTTTTGATCTAACCGAACATTTGCAGCATAGCTCCGATTCAAATCGCAAATCAAAAATCTAAAATCAAAACTCCCTTCATTCGCGGAACGAATTGCGTCTGGCGATATGGTCATACAACCAGACGGGCATGAGGCGCGCGAGCCGGACGATGGTTGCGAGTTGCCACGGGAAAGAGTAAAGCTTGCGCCGTTGCTCAATTGCGCGCACGATCTTTTCCGTCGCATCATCAAGCTCCAGCAGATAAGGCATGCGCGCGTTCCGCCCGGCGGTGAGCGGCGTCTTGATGAAGCCGGGACGAATGACGGTCACGTCCACGCCCGTGCCATGCAAGTCGAGCCGTAGGCTCTCGAACATCGCGGTCAGCGCGGCCTTGCTCGCACAGTAAGCGGCCGACTTCGGCAAACCCCGATAACCCGCGAGGCTTGAGATCGCCACCAAGTGCCCACGCCCGCGCGCTATCATCTCCGGCAGCACGGCCGCCACGCTGTTCGCCGCACCAAGCACGTTAATGTTCAGCACGCGCGCCACATTCTCCGCGTCGAACTGCGCGCTGATCTCTCCGGCCACGCCCGCATTCGCCACCAGCACATCAATCCGCCCACAACGTGCGCGCAACTCATCGGCCGCCGCGCGCACCGCCGCCGCGTCCTGCACATCCGCCGGCAGCACGACCGCGCTGCCGCCCGCCGCCTCGACCTCACGCGCGATCTCCTGCAACGTCTCGACCCGCCGCGCCAGCAAACCCAACGTCGCCCCACGCCTGCCCAACGCCGACGCCAACGCGCGCCCGATACCGCTCGACGCGCCGGTGATCAAGACGACTTGCTGTGTCCAATCTATAAGCATTTGTCCGTGGTCAGTTGTTAGCACAACTCAGCGACGTGCGCACCCAGCACACGCAAGGCCGTGCCGAGATCGGCTTGTTTGATGAGCAGATGATCGCGCGTGAAGGCTGAGAGCGCACCGACGGAGATGCCGGCCCGCGCGAGTAGTTCGGTCACGAGCGCGAGATAGCCAACGACGTGCCAGCCAAGCTCTACGTCCAAGGTGACGAGCCGGAAACCGCCTTCGACGCGCGCATCGCGGACGGCGTGGCGCATCGTCAACCAATCAGTCTCTTCGACGAGCAGCGTGACTTCGTGCCGGTCGCGCAACAACATAAACGGCGCGTCGGCGCGCGGACTTAGCTCAGGTTGTTCAAGCAGCCGCGCCCAAGTTTGCTGACTGAGGCTGACGAGGAAAAAGGTCGCGGGCGCGACCTCAACTTTCGTCCGGCGCAGCAGTTCGGCCGGGTCGGATGTTCGTTCGTCGTTGCTCACAAGGTAGGCACTCGGCTGAACGCTTAAACCTGCACGACGACCGGCACGATGATGGGGCGTGCGCCGGTCTGTTTTTGGATGTAGCGTTTCAGCTCGACGCGAACACGCTCTTTCAGCAGCCCCGTGTCGTGCCGCTCATTGGCGGGCGCATTCTCAACTGTCTTGGCGACGAGTTGTTGCAGTTTGCGCACGAAGCCGTCCGCGCCGTCTGCGCCGTCCGCGCCGATGAGACCGCGCGTGACGATCTCAGGCGTGCCTTCAAGCGCGCCGGTTTGCTCGTTGACTGTAAAGACGGGCGTGACCACGCCGTCGCCCGCGAGTTGGCGACGCTCGCGCACCGTCTCGCGATCAATTTCCTCGAAGCCGCTGTCGTCAATGAAGACGCGCCCGATGTCGTGCTGCCCGACGATGACCGCGCGCTCGCCGTCCAACTCCAGCACATCGCCATTCTCGATCAAGATGATCTGCTCTTCGGGGATGTTGACGTGATTCTTGAGAAACTCTTTGTGCCGGTAGAGCATGCGGTACTCGCCGTGAATGGGCACGACGAACTTGGGCCGCACCGCCTCGGTCATGATGCGGATGTCTTCCTGCGAAGCGTGCCCGCTGACGTGGATGAGCCGCCGCTTCTCATCAATGATCATCGCGCCGCGTTTGTAGATGTCGCCGATCAGCCGCGAGATGGCGCGCTCGTTACCCGGAATGATGCGCGCCGATAACACGACCGTATCGCCCGCGCCAATGCTGATGCCCTTGTATGTTTGCGTGGCCATCTGCATGAGCGCGGCGCGCGGTTCACCCTGCGAGCCGGTGACGAGATAGACAACCTCGTGGTCGGCCAATTGCTTCGCCGCTTGCAGCGAGATCATCTCATCTTCATGCACGTCGAGATAACCGAGCCGGTCGGCGATCTCCACGTTCTTGATCATCGAACGACCCAGCACGCACACCTTGCGATCAAACTGCTGCGCCACGTCAAAGACGATCTGCAAACGGTGAATGGAAGACGCGAACGCGGCGACGATGATGCGCCCTTCGGCTTCGGCGAAAATCTCTTCAAACGCGGGGATGACGGCGCGCTCCGATGGCGTGCGCCCCGGCACGGTCGCGTTCGTCGAATCTGACAGCAGCGCCAGCACACCCTCTTGCCCGTAACGCCGCAGCGTGCGCAGGTCAATCGGCTCGCCGATGACCGGCGTCTCGTCCACCTTGTAATCGCCGGTGTGTATGATCGTGCCGACGGGCGTCGTGATGGCGAGCGAAAAACAATCAATCAGCGAGTGTGAAGCGCGTATGAACTCGACCTTGAAGACGCCGATCTCCGCGACATCGCGCGGCTCAACGCGGTGGATAAGGACACTGTTTAGCAAGTCGTGCTCGTTGAGTTTGCTCTCGGCCAACCCGGCGGTGAAGTGCGAACAATAGACGGGCACGTTGAATTTTTTGAGGATGTAGGGCAACGCGCCGAGGTGATCTTCGTGCCCGTGCGTCAGCACGATGGCGGTGATGTCTTTGCGGTAGGGTTCGAGGAAAGCGAAGTCAGGCACGCATACATCCACGCCGTAAGCCGCCTCTTCGGGAAAGCCCATGCCCGCGTCTACGATGATCATCTCATCGCCGTAACGCACCGCCATACAGTTCATCCCGAACTCGCCGATCCCGCCCAGCGGAATTATCTCAATCACATTACTCACTTAACTTATTTGCTCCAAGCTAATCGTCATGCAGGCTCATTACGAGTCAAATTTTCAGGGGTTTAATTAACAACGCAGTATAGCATACCGGTTGCGAGAGCCGGCATCCGGCAGGTTGCGCGCTCATGCTCTACTCAATTTCGAGTCTGAGGAAAGTAGCGCAACAGCACTGTCCACGAGTTCACACGAAACGACACGAAATTGCTGTGGTTTGTTTCGTGTCGTTTCGTGTGAGCTCGTGGATTCCTCCTTATTTCTGATGATTATGGATAGACACTGTCGCTCTCATGTTGCTCGACGATGAATTTGACGGCTAATAATTATACTTGCCCCGCGTAAGGATGAGGCGTAAGCTGCGCCCGTTAACTGTTGTCGCCGCCCAATCGCGCCGGCTTTAATCTCCAGTTTGTCTCGTCATAACGTCATGCAATCTCATCATGCTATGACCCGCGCTTATCCAACTGACAGCCGTCTCTTTCTGCGCCAACTCATTTTCTCCGCAGCCAACCTCGTTACTTGTTGTGGCCATTTGCACAGGAGCGCCTCACATGAAGAACAATTCGCAGCATCGTCGCCGCGCCGCATTCACCGTCCGCGCACAGATTCTCGTTAGCTGTCTCGCGCTTTGCGCCCTCGCCGGATTCGGCTCGCTGCCCGCAGACATGCCGGCAAGCGTTGCGACGAATGCGCAAGCGGCGCGCAATTTGTCGCCGGAGCAACAAGCCAATGGCACGGCGGGTTGTCCCACTTGCGCCGCGCCGGGCGACGCCGAACCCACGCACCTGTTAGCGGCAACTTATTACAGCCTGCGCGCGGGCGTGCGCGCCACGTTGATGCTCAATAACAAGGGGCCGCAGCCGCTCGACGTGCAGCCGACGCTGTTCGGTTTGCACGGCGCACGCCGACCCGTGCCGACCGTGACCGTGCCGGGCAACTCGTTTCGCGAGCTTGCTCTGCGCGACTGGGTTGGCGATGACGAATCGTTCCGCGAGGGCAGCTTGCAGGTGACGTATCGCGGCGCGGATTTGCTGCTGGGCGCGCAGGTCTATCTGGTGGACGCGGGGCACAGTCTCGTGTTTGAAGAAAAGTTTGCCGAGCCGGCCGTGCAGTTCGCGTCGGCCCGGCTGGAAGGCGTCTGGTGGTTGCCGTCGCATCATTGCGACGCGCGGCTCGTCGTGTCGAACACGACGGATACGATGTTGTCTGTCACGGCGCGGGTGAATGGAACAAGTCCACGCCAGCGCGAGCCGCAGGAGTTCAACTTGCTGCCACACGAGACGCGCGTGCTGGACGTGCTTGCGGACTTAGTCGGCGCGCACGGCGGCACGTTGGCGGAAGCGGGCGGCGTGTCGCTGACGCATTCCGGCGCGGGCGGGGCGTTGCTGGCGCGTCTGTTCATCGCGGATGCGGCCAAGGGCTATTCCTCTTGGGCGCGCTTAACCGATCCGGCTAAGGGTAAAGCAAATACATATCAGGGCGCGGGCTTGCGTCTGGGCAGCGTCGCGGGCGAGCGTTTGACGCCCGTCGTCGTGGCGCGTAACGTCGGCACGAGCGCAACCACGATCACGGGGCGTATTCCTTACACACTGAAGGATGGCAGCACGGGCATCGTCTCGTTGCCGGCCTTGCGGCTTGCGCCGGGCGACGCCGACACGATTGATCTGGCGGGCGCATTGGCGCGCAGCCGCATCGAACGTAACGTGGCGACGGCGGGGCTTGAGTTCGAGCATACGGGCGTGCCGGGCAGCGTGCTGTTTGGGGCGCAGAGCGTGAGCCGGAATCTTAATCAAGTCTTTCAAGTGCCGTTGTGGGACATCGTGGCGCAACGGAGCGCGACGGGCGGCTACCCGTGGCGGCTCGACGGCGACACGGCGACGATTGTCTACATCAAGAACGTGACCAATCGCGCGCAGCAATACTTTGTGCAGTTGAACTACGCGGGCGCGGACGAAACGATTGCCGGCACCTATGCGACGGGCTTGAAATCGCTGGCCGCCGGGCAGACGATGACGCTTGACCTGCGTGCGTTGCGCGATGAGCAAACGCCGGATGCACAGGGACACACGATCCCGCTTGAGGCGACCCACGGGCAACTGCACTGGTCCATGCGCGGGACGGAGAACCTGGTCTTGATCGGGCGGGCCGAGCAGGTGGATACGGCGCACGGGCTGGCGACGAGTTATGCCTGTCAGAATTGCTGTCCCGACAGCTTCATCGGCGCGCTCGCCTCCGACTGCGGCATCCCCACCTTCCCCACCGATACCTCGCAACTGATCGGGCGCGAGCAGGATCAGGATTGCTACGGCGGCGTGTACGAGTACGCGGTGAACGGCTTCTTCTTCATTGACTGGCTGAGTTTCAATCCGGGCATCGCGACAGTAGACGGGAACGGGCTGGCGGAAGGCCAGAGCGCGGGCACGGCAAGCCTGCGCGCCAGTTGGGAGGCGACGGAGTGGCGCTCCGACTTGGTGCATGGCTTGTGCAAGTGGTCGCCGGTGCAGGCCCTCGCCAGCGCCGCCTGCGATATAGCTACGCCAGATGTCACATTTCTCGACGCTAAGCTGGTCGGCTCAAATAGAACGGGGGAATTCTTTTATAACAGGGCTACTCTGGAGCTTGCCCCAAGTGTTTGCACCGGCGAACGATTTGCAGTCAAGGTAACGTTCGGTTTACCGAACTATTCAACAAGCTGTTGCCATAGTGCGGCAGATAGCTATGTTAATTTACTATCGGACAATAAGTTCGAGTTCGCGCCCAGCCCCGTTGACGGCACCATATATGACTTCTTCGGCGATGAGCACCCACCAAACGTCGTACTTTACTTAAGAAGAAAAGCGAATAATGCCGGCACCAAAAGCAGTCTCAATATTACGGTAGGGGGGGCAATATCAAAGTGGACAGTCATATAGTGGCGTGGGCATACTGGCGCTCCGCTGTCCTTAACACTCAAGAGGGGAGAGATCGTGATGAGAATACGTCGCATTATCCTTTGCCTGATCTTTCTGTCCGTCTGCGGTGCTGTGGCAGCGCAACAGAGAGCGCAACGTGAGAAACAACGCTATGTAGTCGCGCCGCGAGAAGTATACTTGCTGGTCTCTGCGTCGCAGCCCGACTGCCCTCTGCGCATTGAGGAGGCGAAGCTTCTGCTCAATGTTGATCGTGGGTGGGGAATAAGTTGCCGCCTGCATAATCAAGGGAGCAGACCAATTCGTTACGTTCGATTGGTTGCTTGGACATCCTATGGCACTGGAAGCACTTTAACCCCATCCAGCGTCGGGGAGAAGATTATTCTGCCGGGGCAAACAGTCCCGTGCGATGAAAATGATACGGATGAAATTGTCCCTTTAACTACCGAGTTACGCGAAAAGCTCAAACTTCAAGGGCCAATGAAAGACGTGATCACTCTCATGATAGAAAGTATTAGGTTCACCGATGGGACAATATACAGTGACGAAGAAACTTCCAAAGCACTTCTTAATTATTTTCAAGGTTTAGACCACCCCAATCTCCCGAAAGAATGAAGTGAGCCGGGTGATTTATTCTCAACTAAAGAGCAGCAGTTGTCTTACCTTGTTCGCATAAGCCCTGGGACGCGCGGGCAACTGCACTGGTCAATGCGCGGGGCAGACAATCTCGTGCTGATCGGACGAGCTGAGCAAGTGGATATAGCGCACGGGCTGGCCAGCAGTTATGCCTGTCAGAATTGCTGTCCCGACAGTTTCCTCGATGCCTTGAGCACCGACTGCGGCATCCCCACCTTCCCCACCGAGACTTCGCAACTGATCGGGCGCGAGCACGACCAGGATTGTTACGGTTACATCTGACCTCACATTACATCTCACATCTGGCCAATCATGCGCGCGAGTCGTCGCCAATCGGTGAGGGTAAGGGTTTCGGCGCGGCGTTGCGGGTCAATCTCGGCGGCCAGCAACGCCGCGTGCGCGCCGTTTACCTGTTCAATACGCTGAAGCAAGTCGGCGGGCGCGTGGCGCAGGTTGTTGAAGATCGTCTTGCGCCGCTGGGCGAAGCCGGCGCTGACCAGCGGCCATAGCAGCGTCGCTTCGCGCGCGTCCGGCGCGCCTTGCTCGCGCATGCGCAGACGCACGACCGTACTCCACACCTTCGGCACGGGCTTGAACGCGGCCGGCGCGACATCGAACAACGCCTCTGCCTCGCAGTACGCTTCGACCAGCACAGAGATGAAGCCGCGTTCGGGCGTACTGGGCGGCGCGACGAGCCGGGCGACCACTTCGCGTTGCAACATCAAGATCGACTCGGTCACGCACCCGCGTGCAGTGATCAGCCGCTGCAAGATCGCGGTGGCGATGTTGTAAGGCAGATTCGCCACGACGCGCGTCTGCAACGCGGGCGCGACGACCGCGCAGAAATCAACCTCAAGCGCATCGCCCTCGATCAACGTGAACCGGGCGCTTGTGCTGAATCGTACCCGCAACGCCGCGGCCAGTTCACGATCAAGCTCAAGCGCCACGACGCGCCCGGCCCGTTCGCTCAGCCGCGTCGTCAATGCCCCACGCCCCGGCCCAATCTCCAATACGGTCTCATCCGCGCGCGGCGCTAACGCGCGCACGATCCGCTCCGCCACGCCGTCGTCCACGAGAAAGTTCTGTCCGAGACTTTTTTTCGCGCGCATGATCTAAAAACAGTGGCGAGTGGCGAGTGACGAGTGACAAGTAAGCACTTGTCTCTTGCTCATCCCTCGTCACTCGTCACTTGTCACTGTTCCCGGATATCCCGTGATCTCGACATCTTCACCGTGTTGGGTGATCTCGACATCGCGTAGGCGCGGCGCGTCGGCGATGAGGGGCGCGCCTGTGCCACCGATGGCGGCACGTGCATCGTGCCCGCCGATGATGATGGGCGCGATGAAGAAGCTGACCTTGTCTGCGAGACCAGCATCGAGGCAGCGACCGGCGACGGTCGCGCCGCCTTCGATGAAGACGCTGTGCAGCGTGCGCCGGTACAACTCAGCCAGCACCGCATTGAGATCGCGCGCCCCGCAGGGCAAGCGCACAACTTCGACGCCATAATCGGTCAGCGCGACGCACGTTTGTTCAGCCGCTTGCTCGGAGGTGAAGACGATGACGGGCGCGGTGCGCGCGGTCTGTGCGAGTTGTGATTGCGGCGAGAATTGCAGGCGTTCGTCGAGAATGACGCGGACGAGCGGGCGATGACGCGGCAGCCCTGAGCGATCCGTCAACAGCGGATCATCGGCGTTGGCCGTGCCCGCGCCAATGAGGATTGCGTCGTACTCGTGGCGCATCAGATGTACGCGCGCACGCGCCTGCGGGCCGGTGATCCAGCGCGCGTCGCCGGTGCGCGTGGCGATGCGCCCGTCGAGCGAACAAGCAAGTTTCAAATGCACGAATGGGCGCGCGTGCTTGAGCGCGTGGGTGTACTTCTCATTGAGTCTCGTCGCCTCGTGCGCGAGCAAGCCCGTGCTGACTTCGACGCCGGCCGCGCGCAGATGCGCAAAGCCGCGCCCCGACACGAGCGGGTTCGCATCTTCAATCGGCGCGACCACGCGGCGCACGCCCGCCGCGATGAGCGCGCTTGTACAGGGCGGCGTGCGTCCTTGATGCGCGTGCGGTTCAAGTGAGACATAAGCGGTCGCGCCGTGCGCCCGCGTCCCTGCTTGTGCCAACGCAAGCGTCTCCGCATGCTGCACACGTTCGTACAGATAGAAGCCCTCGCCCACGACCTCGCCGTCCGCGTCCGCGATGACACACCCGACCAACGGACTCGGACTCACCTGCCCCGCGCCCTGCGCCGCCAACGCCAGCGCGCGGCGCAGCAACCGCTCATCGGTTTCAAGTTCAAGGTTCAAGGTTCAAGGTTGAAGGTTCAAGGTTCAAGGTTCAAGGTTCAAGGTCTAAAATCAACTTTGAACTTTGATCTTTGAACTCACTCGAAGAGACTGTTGACGTATTGCTCGGAATCGAAGACGACGAGGTCGTCCACCTTTTCGCCGATGCCGGCGTAGCGGATCGGTAAGCCCAACTCTTTGCTGATGGCGACGGCGATACCGCCTTTGGCCGTGCCGTCTAGTTTGGTCAGCACGATGCCGGTGACGCCCGCGACTTTCAAGAACTGCCGCGCTTGCTCAAGCCCGTTCTGCCCTGTGACGGCGTCGATCACGAGCAGCGTCTCGTGCGGCGCGCCCGCGACCTCGCGCGCGGCGATGCGTTTCATCTTCTCCAACTCGGCCATCAAGTTCGATTTGTTGTGCAGCCGCCCGGCCGTGTCCACGATGAGCACGTCGGACTTGCGCGCCTTGGCCGCTTTGAGCGCGTCGAAGAGGACGGCCGCCGGGTCTGTGCCCGACTTTTGCTGGATGAGCGGAACGCCGGTGCGCTCGGCCCAGATGGCAAGTTGATCGGAAGCGGCGGCGCGGAAGGTGTCGGCGGCGCAGATCAGCACGTCGTTGCCTTCGGCCTTGATGCGCTGCGCGAGTTTGCCGATGGTCGTCGTCTTGCCGACGCCGTTGACGCCGACGATCATCATCACGTAGGGCGTCACGTGCTCGGGCACGCTCGTCTCGGAAGCGACGCCGTCGCGCGCAGAAGTTTGCAGGATGGTGAGCAACTCGTGCTTGATCGCGGCCTTCAAGGCGGCGATGTCGTTGATCTGTTTGCGGTCGATGCCCTGCCGCACCGTGTCGAGAATGGCGAGCGTGGTGGGCACGCCGATGTCGGCCGCGATCAAAGCCTCTTCCAACTCGTCGAGCAGTTGCGAATCGATAACCTTGCGCCCCTGAAAGACGTTGTCAATTGTCTCCGAGAGCGAAGTGCGCGTGGCGGCAATCGCGTGCCGGAAACGCTTCTCGAACGTCTGCTCCAACGCCGCTTCTGCGGCTTGCAACTCTTCGATGGAACGATCCAGCCCAAGCACCGATGTGGTGAACGGCGAACGCGATGGCACGGGCGGGGACTTCGGCGCGCTCGCACGTGCAGGCTCGACCGTGCGGGGAGGTGTGACTGACTTCCTTGTATCAATCGTCGGCGCGGCGGTTGGCGCGGCCGGCCGCGTTGGTTCTTTGTAAGACGCGGGCGTCGGCGCGTCGCCGGTTATGGTCGGCTCGGCGGCGGAAACAGCAGGCGCGGCGGGTGCGGCGGCGGTCGGGCTGGCTGGCGGTTCGAGTGGTGCGGTTGCGGGCGGTTGCGCTGTCTCGACTGTTGGCGCGGCCGGTTCGTTTAAGCCGAGCGTGATATAGCGATCTTTATTTGTGCGTCTCCAGAAAGCCATGCGTGTGGATAAATACCTTTGCTCTGTCGTGTTGATTGTAGGTGAGTGATTATAACGGCAACCGGCGTGCGCCGACAAAAGCACTGACGATATGTGCCACTTACGAGCGCGTTATATGACACTTAATGTATGCAGTGTGCCAGGCACCAGACAGATTTAACCGCAAAGAACGCAGAGAGGGCCGCAGAGTACGCAAAGTTTTCCCGTGCGTACTCTGCGGCCCGTGCTTGCGTCTTTTCCAGCGAGCGTACTTATGGTTGTGGCTTCGGCGCGGCGAGGGTGGCATCGCCGGTCTCGGTCTTGAAGCGTTTGAAGTTGTACCAATCAGTCGTTTCATAGACGCTCTGCGAGAGGATGAGGAAGCCTTTGCCGTTGGCGTTCCAGAGGAAGGTGCGCGGCACCCAGAAGCCGTCGGCGAGCCGTTGGCGCTCGAAGACGAAGCCCGCGCCCGGCTTGATCGTCATCAGCAAACCGCCGCCGATCTTAAAATCGTTGTCCAACCGCGCTTCGATCCGCATCACCACTTTGTCCACCGGATCGATCCAGATGATGCCATTTAACTTCGACAGAATCTCATCATTCTTCGACTTCGTGCGAAAGTCTGTGCGCGGGCGATAGTCGAAGACGACCGCGTCGCGGGCTTGAAAACGTTCGCGGCGCGGCGCGACAAACTCGCTGGCGCGCAACAGGTCTGCAAGGTCGAAGCCGTAGCTGCCTAATTGGATGCGAAAGCCGCCGCCACCGGGCTTGGTGGGCGGGCCAGCCTGCTCGTTCGCCGTCAGAAAATCGGCGACGCGCTTCTCTTCCTTCGTGGCGCGGTCAGTGGCAAGCGGTGCATCGTTGACGCTCACGAGTTTGCCGATGCCTTTGCCATTCGGCGCGAGGAACACTTCCCAGATGCGCGTCGTCTCCTTCTTCGTCTCGCCTTTGTCATTCAACTCGCGCTCCGTCTGCTTCACATTGTAGGTGTACTCTTCATACTTAATATTGGCCGTCGGCTCGCGCGCGATGACTTCGTTGACCAACTTCGCCGCGTCCAACGCCTCGGCGTGCGGCACGTCAAAGAGCGCATCGCTCAGGTTCACGTTGTAACGCGCGCTTTGCAGTTTGAGCGTGTACGCACCCGCATCACGCAGACTCAGTTCGACGCGGTGCGGCTCAAGCACGCCGCTCTCCACGCGATAATCGGCGTAATCAGCTTGCAGCCCGCGTGCCTCGTCCATCATGCGCAGCAACAACTTGCTCCGCGCGCCAAACAGATAGCGCACGCGCGCCGCATCGCGCGAACGAAACTCGACGACATACGCCGCCTCGCCCGCGACCGTCTCTGCGCCCACAGTCTGCGCCAATAGATTCTGCTTCTTGTAATCAACCAACCGCGTCGCCTCCAGCCGCGCCGCGAGACGTGCGGACTTCGCTTGCATGTCTGTCAACGTCTGCGCCGTGCCCGTGCGGTCACTCGTCCAGACCGAACGGGGCGTTGCGCCCGCCTTGTATCCACCATTTGCAAGCTCAAGCTCAACGAGCGTCGAGCCGGGAGCTTTCGTGCTCATGTTCGCCCGCCCCACTGCCTGACCGTTCGCTTCGACCGTCCATTCATACGCTCCATCGCGCAGCGCGCCGAGCCGCTTCTTGCCGCCGATGGCTTTGATGTAATCGCCAACGATCTTATCGGCCGCCGGTAGCTTCTGTCGGGTGGAGGTCTGGGCAGATGCGGAAGATAGCGCGAACGCGCAGGCGATGAGAGTTAATGCAAGCCAGTGACGCCGCGAAGCTGGCGATAAAGATGGCGCGCGGTGGGAGTCCGCGAGGTTTGAGTTCATGGGGGAATATCCTTTTTATTTTCTGGTTGCTCGCACAAACACAGCGGCGGACGAAGCCCCGGTTGACGGCAGGAGCTTGTTCGTTGCTGCGCTGTAAGACGCCAGCGGCGGGTTGAGCGTTAACGCTCCCAGAAGAATTTTGTGCGCGCCTTTTGTGCGGGATAGACCTCGTTCATGTTGTCGGTCTCATAAAGCACGCCGTTGATCATGACGTGGCGGAGCGATTCGCTGTTGCGTATGTTGGCGAGCGGGTTCTTGTCCAGCACGACGAGGTCGGCGAGTTTGCCCGCCTCTAGCGAGCCGATGTCGCCGTCGAGACCGAGATATTGCGCGCCGTAGAGTGTAGCGCAGCGAAGCGTCTCCAACGGCGTCAAGCCACCCTGTTGCAGCATCCACAGTTCCCACTGCGCGCCGAGACCTTGCAGTTGCCCGTGCGCGCCGAGTTGCGCCTTGCCGCCCGCGCGCACCACGTCCTTCACCGAGCGCGCCAACTCGAAATGGAAGAAGTCGTCTTCGGGCACCATCAGGCGGCGGCGCGAGCGCGCGTCCACTTCCTCGCGCGGCACGAAGCGCAGCAGCTTCTCGTTCTCCCACACGTTCGTGTGCTGATACCAATAGTTCTCGCCCCAGATGCCGCCATAACCGACGATGAGCGTCGGCGTGTACTGCGTGTGACTCCGGGCAAAGAGCGTCACGACATCTTTGTAGAGTGGCGCGACGGGCAGCGCATGCTCGATGCCTGTGTGCCCATCGAGGATCATGGTGAGATTGTAGAAGAGCGTCGAGCCGCCCTCGGGCACGACCATCATTTGATGATCGCGCGCGGCACGAATGATCATCTGGCGCGCATCGCGGCGCAGTTGGTTGTAGCTCTTGACTGAGAACGCGCCGATGGCTTGCAAGCGCGCGAGATGTCGTTCAGCGTCTTCAAGGTTGCGCACCTGCGCTTTCTCCGCGTTCTCCGCGCCGTAGATGGGAAAGCCCGTGGAGAAGATACGCGGGCCCGTCATCACACCGGCCTTGACCATCTCGGACTGCGCGAAGACTGATTGCGTTGAAGCCGAAGGATCATGTGTGGTCGTGACGCCGTAGGCGAGGTTGGCGTAGTAAGGCGCTTGCTTTTCGGGAATGATGTCGAGTGTGTTGTAGCCCATGTGCGAGTGGACATCAATCAGCCCCGGCATGATCGTCTTGCCGGTCATGTCTATGCGCCGCGCGTTCGCCGGAATCTCGATCTTCGCGCCGACGGCCTTGATGCGATTATCTTCGATCAAGATGTGGCCGCGCTCGATGACTTCATCACCCTTCATCGTGATAATGCGCGCGTTCGTCAGCGCGACCACGCCGTGCGGCTTCGCGGTCGCAAACTCGAAGCCGATCTTTGTGCGGGCAGCGGTTGGCGCATTTTTTGTAATCACAATGCCCGGCTGTTTTTCCTCAAGCGGTGCGGCATGCAACAAGTAGTCGAGCCGCTGCTCGAAGAAATATTCACCCAGCGTCCACTGCATAGACTTGCTGTCGGGCGACCACGCGAGCCAGTCGCCGGAGTCCTGCGAAACGGTCTTGACGGGCAGGATGGAATCGCCCGCGTTAAGTTTCAGAAGTTTGCCGGTCTGCGGAAACGGCGCGACGTAGAGTTTGTGCAGTTCTTTGAAGAAGACCCATTGCAGGTCGGGCGACGGCACGATCTCGGTGGCGAAGCGCGATTCGACGTTGCGCTTGTAATCGTCGCCGGAGAGTTTGACGCTGCTTAAGTATGTAAGAATGTTCGCGGGCCCGCCGGGCGGCGCGGGCACGGGCGGCGACTCCATGAAATAGATGCGCTCGCCCTTGGGATCGAAATTCAGCACGGGCATGCGCGCGTTCGTGCCGCGACTAAGCACATCCAACACATAATGACTCTCGCGCCCGTCCCAATAGTGAATCTCGAACGTGGACTCGCGCGCCAACTCTTCTTCATGGAAGATGCTGCCGCGCCCTTTGAGATACGCGACCTTTGTGCCGTCGGGCGAGAAGACGGGATTCGCATATTGATCGCCGACGGTAGTGATCTTCTGCGCGTTCATGCCATCAGCATCCGCGATCCAGATCGCGCCCTTCTCTTCGTCCGACCAAGTGGCGAACGTGATCCGCCGGCCGTCGGGGCTGAACTTCGGCGCGTACTCAAGGTAATTCGTCTTGAGCAGAGGGCGCGGCGCACTGCTGCCTTCTTTCACGTACAACTTGCCGAGCGCGTTGTAGATGATGCGTTCGCCGTTCCTGCGCGCCCAACGCAACAGCCGCGCGTTGTCACGTTCGGGCGCAACCTTTTGCGGGAAGCGCACCGCCTCCGTCACTTTCTGCGCGACGTGTGCGGTGAATGGGATCGGCGTTGCTTGTTTCGTGCCGATGTTGATGCGGATGAACTTGCCGTTCGCAGTCATGACGATTGACTGCCCATCGGGCAGCCACGCATAACCCGGATACGTGCCAAAGACTGACCACGTCTCCTGCTGGTCGCGCGTCAGCTTGTCATAGACCGGCCACTCGCGCCCCGATTCGATCTCGCGCAAGAACAGCACGCTCTGCAAACGTTCGCGGCGAATGAAGGCGAGATATTTGCCGTCGGGTGAAACTTGCGGACGGATCGCGCCGCCGTTGCTGCGGATGAAGGTGCTGCGCCGGCCCGTCGTCATGTCGTAACGCTCGATCCAGTAGATACCTTCATAGACATTCTTGTTGTAGTCGAAGTCGCCGCTGTTGACGTAATAAACGAAACGTCCTTTCGGATCGGCCGCCGGCTCGCCAACGTTCGCCGTCCAACTCGACTTCTCGGTCAACTGCACACCCGAACCGCCGTTGATGTTGTACATCCAGATTTCGCCCGCGCCGAGCGAGCGTTGATCCACGAAGTGCTTGCGCGCGAGTATGTACTGCCCATCGGGCGTCCACGCGGGCGTGTTCAAAAGGCGCGTGGCTTCTTTCGTCAACTGGCGGCGATGCCCGCCGTCAGCATCCATCAACCAGATATTGTCCCCGCCGTCGCGGTCGGAGGTGAACGCGATCAGTTTGCCGTCGGGACTATAGCGTGGCTGCGCTTCCCAAGAACGACCGCCGGAGAGCAATTGCGCCGCCCCGCCCGTGATCGGCATTTGATAAATGTCGCCGAGCAGATCGAAGACGAGGCGTTGGCCATCGGGCGACACGTCGCAACTCATCCACGTGCCTTCATCCGTGTCGAACTCGACGAGCGTGGTCGGGCCATGCTCGGCTTCCACGTCCCACTTCTCGTCCTTCCGCTCCGCTTGCTTGCGCTCCTCCTGCGTCTTCACCACTTCGGGCGTCTGTGCGGGACTTGGCGGATTCTGCGCGCCCACGCCCTGCGCAGCAAAGATGATAATTAGACTCAGACCCAATGCGAACAGGCGGTGACACATACTTTCACCTCGTTGACGTTTTTTAGATTGAACGCTACAAGCGGCCCGCTGCACATATTCGGCTTGCCTTAGTTTGAAAGCTTCATGCGGGATGTTGACGATGCGACTGCGTGCGTTATTACGTACTTGCGTGCCCTACGGTTTCGTCCGCGCATTGTGGGCGGCGCGCAACTTAACTGTCAAACATGCGTCGCACAAAGCACAGAGGCCACAGAGAGTTGAATTTCTCTGCGGCCCTCTGCGCTATCTCTGCGGTGAATCGTTCTACGGAACCAACAAACATTATCAGGAGACAGCAATCGGTTGTTCGCTCACTGGCGCAGGCGATTGGTCTTTCGGCACGCGCGAGCGCAGCCGCACGCGCCCCGGTGAGATTTGCCCGTCGGCGCAGGCAGCGGCGAGGGCCGCGACGACCTGCGAGTCGTAGCGCGTGCCGACGAAGGTAGTGATGCGCGCGAGCGCGTCGTCGAGCGTCATGGCTTTCTGGTAGGGACGGTCGGTCGTCATCGCGTCGAAGGTGTCTGCGACCGAGACGATGCGCGCCTGCATGGGAATCTCGTCGCCCTGCAACCCTTGCGGATAGCCCGCGCCGTTGATCATCTCGTGATGCATGTGCATGCCGGGCAGAAAATCTTTCATCGCCGGAATCTGCGACATGATCTTGAAGCCCTTCTGCGGATGCCCCTTCATGATCTCGTACTCCTCGTCGGTCAGCGCCGCCGGTTTTTTTAGAATCTTGTCGTCAATCGCGATCTTGCCAACATCATGGAGGAGCGCGCTGATACGCAGTTTCTCCATCTCGTCGTCGGGCAGGTCGAGGCGTTCGCCGATGGCGAGCGAGAAGCGCGCGACGCGCTCCGAGTGCCCGCGCGTGTACGGGTCTTTGCCGTCAATGGCGGCGGCGAGCGCCTTGACCGTGCCGAGAAACAGCGCGCGATTCTCTTCCGCCGCGCGGCGCAAATCTTCGATGTAATGCTCAAGCTGATCGGTCATCTGGTTGAACGACTCGCCGAGTTCACCGAGTTCCGTGCGACTACGCACCTCGATGCGGTGCGCGAAGTTGCCGGCGGCGATGCGTTGCGCGGCGGCAGCCAGATCGCGTACGGGCTGCGTCAACTGTTTGGCGAAGAGGAAACCGATGAGCAAGGCGAACGTGGCCGCGAGCAGACTGATGAAGACGGTCTGCCGGCGCATGTCCGTGACCGAACGCAGGGCAGCGCGTTCGTCCTGTATGGCGATCACGCCGAGCCGCGCGTCGCTGTCCAACTCGGCGGTGGCATACGAGCCAAGCATCTCGTTCGTCCGCCCGTTGCGCTCAACCGTGAACGGTTCGAGCATTGACTGTACCTGCGTGCCCGTCTCCGTCCAGTCCTGCACGACTTTCAGATCGAGCATCGAGCGTTCGGCATAAGCCACGCGCGCGTCCGGATGCGCAACCGCGCGCCCTTGCGCGTCCACGACGAAGATGACAGGCAGGCCGCGATCAAGCAACTCCTGCTCGCTCTGCGCCGTGGGCTGCTGCACCCACTTGAACACTTCCTGAAACGAGATGACGGCCGCGACGGCCGCGACCACTTCGTCGCCCCCCGCCCCGCCCATCACCGGCGCGGCCACGGTCAAAGCCATCTCCTGACTGGAACGGATCAGGTGCGGGCGCAGGATGACGACGCCGCGCCCCGTCATGCGCGCGAGCGCCTCGCCGACCCTCTCGTCCAATTCGTCGCGCCCGATCACGTCGGTGCGATAGGCGACGTGCGGCACGCCGCCGACCGGCTGAATGCTGAGCGCGATCATGTTCGGGTCGTCGCTGACGACGCGTTGCAGCCGCGCGTCGCTGCCCTCTTCGCTGAGCGTACGCACACCACCTGCAAGTTCAAACGCACGGGCGAGACCCGACACCACGTCGCGGTAGCGTTGGCCGTACAACTCGATCTGCCGCGCCTTGTCCTGCACGAGTTGTGCTTGGTAGCGGCCCTCAATCGAACGCAGTTCCGTCGCGCTGCGACTGGACAGCAGCCAGCCCTCCAGCCCGAGCGGCAACAAGCCGACGACGAGCAGAGTCCCAAGCACGATATAGAGCAGGCGCACGCGCCGGAAGCGTTCAAACATTTGCGCTCATTCTGTTATAGGAAAAGGGCCCCGATGCCCATGCCAGGAGGTAAATCGGTGAGTAGGGACAAGAGACTGAGTTAAACTGACGACCACGCCGGCTGGCGGGGTCAATTTCATAGTACGGACTAGCCGCACGCGCTGTCAACGCCTGATTCTATACGCGAAGTTCGTGGGCGCAAACTCTTTGCCTTCATGCAGCACACGGGCGTAAGATTTTCGACCATTGGCGCGGGTCAGGCGTCTAAATGAACGAGTGCGCCGGCAGTTTGGCCCGCGCTCGCGGAAGCACCGACGCGGCGGGGCCACGCCGAAGGGAACAGCATGGAGACGGCCGAGAAGACCGACGAGCAGATCGTGGCGCGGGCAATAGCAGGCGACCCTGAAGCCTTCGGCGTCATTGTGCGTCGTTGGGAGCGGCGCATCTTCGCGCTCGCCTACGGCATTTTGGGTCGTGAAGAAGATGCCCGCGACGCCGCGCAAGAGACTTTTATCGCCGCCTTTCGCAATCTCGGCAGCTTTCGTGGCGAAGCGAAAGTCTCTTCGTGGCTACATCGCATCGCGGTCAACCAGTGCATCACGCGGCAGCGCCGGGCCAAGGTGCGCGGCGAGACATCGCTCGAAGTCGAGACGACGGAGAACGGCGTGCAGTTCGCTGCGCCGATCAACACTTCGCCTGCGCGCGTCGTTGAAGGGCGCGAGCGGACAGAGGCCGTCAGGCGCGCGGTGGGCACGCTGCCGCCCGAGTTGCGCGAGGTGCTGGTGCTGAAAGAATTTGAGGAACTGACGTTCCAGGAGATAGCCGACTCGTTGGACGTGCCGCTGAGCACGGTCAAGAGCCGGCTCTACACGGCGCTCAAGCAACTGCGCCTGCGGCTGGAAAAGTTTAGCCCTGAGGCCGCGCACATCTGAACTGCGCCGTGACGGAAGAAGGTGAAGCTTATGACCGACATGAACAAGTGTGATCGCGCTGCGGAGATCGTTAGCTACTTCTACAATGAAGCCGACGAGCAAGCGCGGCGCAGTTTCGCGCAGCACCTCAATGCGTGCGCGCCGTGCCGCGACGAGCTAGCCGCCTTTGGCGACGTGCGCGACGCTGTGCGCGTCTGGCATACAGAGTTGCTGAACCATGCGCCCGCGCTCGCGCTGCCCGCCATGCTGCCGGAATATGCGCGCAACGGCCGGGCCGGGCACGCGCCAACTACGGTAGTTGCGGCGCGTCGGTCTGCGCTTGCTGTCCTGCGCGAGTTCTTCACTTTAACTCCTGTCTGGCTACGCGCCGGCATGGTCGCCGCATCGCTCGTCGTCTGTGCGCTTGCCGCGCTCACCGTCGTCAACGCGGAGTTTCGTTGGGATAACAACGGCGTCGCCTTCAACACACATCTGCGCGGGCAGGTGAACATGAATCAGCCAACTTCAACGCCGCAGGCCGCGCAAGTAGTGGCGACGGCGAATCAATCTCCGTTCACTCAGGCCGAGATGGACAAGCTCACTGCCGAACGCGACGCGGCGCAACGCGAGCTCGCAGCCACACGCACGCGGCTCGACACGACCGAGCGACAGGTAAATACATTGAACGCGAGCCTAGCGAACAGCAAGGCCGCTTATCGGCAGACGCTCGCTAGTCTGCGCCTACAACGCGGCGGTCAAGCCGGCGGCGCGATGCATAATCGCCGTGCGAGCGGCGCTGAGTTAGCCGGCATTGATCCGGAAGAAGACGACCTGCGACTCTCGCAACTGCTGACCGAGGTGAGCGCCGGCCGCAACGTGCCGCAGAGCATTCCTAATAAGCGATAACAGCTGCGCACTATATCCCCCGGCTGCTTGCCCCTGATTGCAGTCAATGTTTCGGCGAGGTATTTAGATCGTGAGCGAATCAATTCTCAAATTACTCGGCAACGCACGGCGATTGGTCTTGCCGGCACTGTTCTGCTGCGCGTTGAGCATGCAGGCACACGCGCAAAACGACAACACGGCTACGACCACGCCCACGCAGGCTGAACAGCCGCGCCCCGGCGAGGGCGATATGAAGTTTCTCCCCGCGCTCGATCTCTCGGATGAACAGCGCACGCAACTCGTCGCCATCGCCCGACAGCATCAACAAGACCTCGCTGTGGCCCAG
>JANMAD010000264.1:0-1673 GCA_031359515.1 Acidobacteriota bacterium
TTGGTCAACGCCGTCGCGCGCCGGATATTGACCGCCGAACGAGCGCCAGAGATAGCCATACACGGGACCGAGATCGCCCTCCGCCCGGCCGAAGCGACTCGTGTGCGCAAGGTCGGCCCATTCCTGCCAGATGTCCACGCCACGTGCGCGCAACTCACGCTCATCGGTGCTGCCGGAGAGAAACCAAAACAACTCCTCCGCTATCCAGCGAAAGGGAATCTTCTTAGTCGTGACGATGGGGAAGCCCGCGCGCAGATCTAAGCGGGTTTGATAACCGAAGTGCGCGAGCGTGCCGACGCCGGTGCGGTCGGCGTGCGCTGTGCCGTGCGCGAGAATGGACTTGAGCAGGTCGTGATACTGTTGCATAGTCGGCTAGAATCTAACGGCGGCGCTGCTTGCGCAGTGCATCTTACACATCTGACGGGGCGAAAGAAAACAGATGACCGTGTTGCGGATTACGGAATACCCGGCGACGGTGTTGGCCCGCACGGGCGCGCCGGTCGAGGTGTTTGACGAGGCACTGGCCCGGCTGGTCGCGGACATGTTCGAGACGATGTACGCGGCCGAGGGCGTCGGTTTGGCGGCGGCCCAAGTTGGCCGCAGCCTGCGTCTGTTCGTGATGGACTGCGAAGGGATCAAACTGGTCGCGGCGAACCCGGAGATCATGGCCGAAGAAGGCGAGCAGACGGGTGATGAAGGCTGTCTCTCGGTCGGCCGCATCGGCGCAGCATTAAAGCGGCCATTGCGCGTGACGCTGCGGGCGCAAGACGAACATGGCGCGTGGTACGAGCGCACGGCCGAAGGCTTGGCGGCGCGCTGCTTCCGCCACGAGACGGATCACTGCGACGGCACGCTCTTCCTCAATCGCCTGACGCCGCTCAAACGCGACATCGTCAAGAAGAAATTTCAGAAACTGAAGAAGTGGGAATGACGAGCCATAGCGCGGAAAGGCGCAGCCGAAAGTCAGCAGCGCCGTTCCTGCTCCTGTCGCTTGCGTTTGTCGGCGCGCTCCTTGCGCAGTTGGCGAAAGAACAGCACCATCGCCGTCACGCAGATCAACAGAAAGACGAACATCGCGGCGGCGATGACAAACAATTCTCTGTAGCCGGAATTCATTGGCAGAGTATAACGGACGGCAGTAGCGACGACGTATCACGCGGCCGGTTGTTGCTGCGTCAGACAATGGATCGTGCCCATGCCCCAGACGAGCGCCGCGGCGTTGACGGGGACGACACGGCGAGCGGGGAAGAGGCGTTGCAGCGTCGCGATGGCGCGTGCATCGTTTGCGTGACCAAAGACGGGCGCAAGCACGACGCCGTTGGCAATGTAAAAATTTGCGTAGCTGGCCGGCAGCCGCTCATCGCGTCCGCCGACGTGGCCGGGCATCGGCAGTGTAACGATCTTGAAAACGCGCCCGTGCGCGTCGGTTGCGCGTTGCAAACGCTCGTAGTTGTCACGCAATAACTCGTAGTTCGCATCCGTCGGATCGTCTTCGAGCGCGCAGACGATTGTATCGGGCGCGACGAAGCGCGCGATGTCGTCAATGTGCCCGTCGGTGTCGTCGCCGACAATACCATCGCCGAGCCAGAGAACTTGTGCGCCGCCGAGATAATCTTTCAAGTATTGCTCGATCTCGCGGCGCTCAAGCTGTGGATTGCGGTTCGGGTTGAGCA
>JANMAD010000329.1:0-3143 GCA_031359515.1 Acidobacteriota bacterium
CTGCGGCACGTGCGGCGCAGACCTACATGCAGGGCACAGTTGCGAGGCCTGCGGCGCAGCGCAACCCGACCCCACCGCACGCTTCTGCAATCGCTGCGGCAAGCCGCTCGGCAGCAAAGCGTGAACGACGACAGTTCGACATGCCTACTGTCATGCTAACATCTGTTTGAGGTGTGCGATGACTTTCACCATAGAACTTGAGCGAGAAGAGGATGGGCGCTGGCTGGCTGAGATACTTGAACTCCCCGGCGTGTTGGCTTACGGACAAACCGGTACTGAGGCTTCGGCTAAAGTTCAAGCCCTAGTTCTTAGGGTTCTGGCCGACCGCCTTGAGAATGAAACAGCAGAATCTAAATTGACGAGCATTTCCTTTGCTGTGGCATGAGTCAATGGTCATCAGCCAAAGCCCGGCGCGTGCTTGCAGCCCTTCTCCGCATCGGCTGGAGCGTTAGACGAAAGTCGAGTTCACATAAAGTTCTGTCACGTCAAGGCTGGACTGACGTTGTGTTTGCTTTCCATGATAACGAAGAGATTGGCCCGCGTATGTTAGCTCGCATAGCTAAAAACACGGGTCTCAGGCCAGAGGATTTATAAGGTGTTCACACATACTTCCAGTCTGCATGAACATCGTTTGCCAACGTGCCGGTTAGCCGCGCTAACATTTTGCTTGCTGCTCACGTGCTTGCTATGCGGTGCTGTGGCGGCGCAATCGGGCCGACGACAGCCGCCGCCTGCGGTTGCGCCGCCCGTGCCCACGCCCACACCTGAGCCGCCGCGTGTGAAGCCGACCCCGCCGCCGCAGATGCGCGTACTCTTCACCTATTCCTCGCCGCCGTCCATCCAGCTCTCAATGATGGACTCGAACATCGTGGCCGATACATTCGCGCAACGACTGCGCGCGTCGGATGCCTTGAAGGTTGAGACGGCCGATCACATGAGCCGCGAGGCGGCGCGGAAACGCGCGAAGGCTGAAGAAGCGGGCCGGTTTATCATCTGGCTGGAGTTACAGACTAGCGGCATGGGTGTTGATACCATCGGCGTGCAACAACCTAATCCGGAAGACTTGCGCATTCAATACATCATCTATGAACCCGGCACGGGCGCGACGAGAGCCGACGGGAACGTCTATCTGCGCCCCATCCGTTCACTCCCCGGCGGCCGCACTGTCCCCAACTGCTACCCCAATCGTTACTACGGTCTCGATGGCGCGCTCATCGCCGGCGCAATTGACACGGCCTCACGTGTCTTCGGCGCATTGTCCATCCCCGACCCACCGCTCTGTCCGTGAAGTTTTCCTTTCGACATCAATCATGTCTTAAAGCTCTGACCGGATCGATGCGGGCGGCGCGTGCGGCCGGGTAGAGGGCGGCGAGGATCGAGATGCTGATGGCGAACGTGATCGCGCCGAGCCAGAGATAGGGCGGAAGCGAAAAGAAATTGACAAAGGAGACGCCGCGCGGACGCAGTATGAAGCGATAAGCGAGCCGGTTCGCCACCGTGTCTATACCCCATGCGGCGAGTGAGCCGATGACGCCGCCCGCGAGTCCGATCAGGCCCGCTTCGACGAAGAAGATCAGTTTAATCTCGCGATCCTCTGCGCCGATGGCTTTCATAATGCCGATCTCGCGTGTGCGCTCAAGGATGGACATGACCATCGTGTTGGCGATACCAAACGACGCGACGAGCAACGAGATGCCGCCTAAGAGACCGAGCGCCGAGTTGACGATTAGAAAGAACGTGCGTATCTCTTCCAACTCATCCACGATGGAAAAGCTACTGAAGCCGAGCGCGGTAAGTTGCTTGCGCACGTCGGTCAACACGTCCGGGTCGCTCACACGCACAATCGCGGACGAGTAGCCTTCCGCATCTTTCTCACCGACCACGCCGCCCTCGCGCGCCAGTTGCAACGCGACCTCGCTCAGCGGATCGCGATACTGTTTGGCCCAATCGCGCGCAATCGCAAGCGGCACGTAGATGCGCGCGGCCGGCATTAAACCGCGAAAACGCTGCCGCCCGTTCGGGCCGCCGCTCTCCACCTCGTCCTGCAATACACCTGCGATGCGCAACGTCCGCGCCGCCAACTGCGACGCGGTTGCCGCCTCATCATCGCCGAGCGGCAGACCAAAGAAACTCATGCCATCGCCTTGCTCGTCGCCCGCGCCTTCTTTCTGCTGTTTATCGTCCGCGCGCCGCGTCGTGCCCGGCGGCGCGAGCAACTCGACGGTCTGACCCACCGCATCCACCGCTTTCGCATAACCGAAATCTTTGACGAACTTTTCGTCAACCACTACTTCGTCCGCATCGGGCCCGGCGATCATCTTGCCGGCGGCATAAGTCTTAAAACGCGACGCGGGGTTGGGCACGAGCGCGCCACCGATTGATTGCGTCTGCGTGCGTCCGTTGGCCCGCGCGTATGCAGTAAATGTGACCGTCGGCTCGACCGCTTCGACGCCGGGGATACGCCCGATCTCGGCGAGCGCGGCATCATCCAACACACGCGCCGAAGCCTTCTCCGGCATCGGCGGCGAATTCGGCCCGTTGCGCCTCCTGCCCCCGCCACCGCCCTGCGGATCGGCCGCGCGATTGAAGACCTGTGCGACCATCTCCGAAATATCGCGCCCACTAACCGTGACTTCGTTGAACAGGTCGAGGTCTTTGAATCGCTGCACGGCATTGCGCTGCAAGCCAAGGCCGAATGAGATCATCGTGATGATGACCGTCACGCCGACCACGACGCCGATAGTCGTCAACATCACACGCAGTTTCGCTTCACGCAAATTCCGCAGGGCGAGCCGAAGGATGTCGAAAAAAATCATCTGGGTAAGCCCCAAGCCAGAACGGACTGAAAGATAAATGGTATTGCGGCGACGCAGGTAGCAATCAATAGGCTAATCCAAGCTCGGTTATGGATCATTGCCCAAACTGTAATGAGTACGCCGCTCAAACTTAGGATAATACTTGCTACAACTGACAACCCGCGCAATTCTTCAACCCAACTCGCGCTGCCACCTACCCTGAGCAACAAAAACAGGCCAATTGAGCACCAGGAGATAACGATGAAAGCTTTCTCCACGTTCGCCGCTTTAATGTTGGACATTATATCTAGCCCGGGTCAGTTCAACTGCGCCAGTTGCAGCCGCCGC
>JANMAD010000330.1:0-9692 GCA_031359515.1 Acidobacteriota bacterium
CAACGTGCGTTGGCCAGCTCATGCAGATCGTTCGCCGCGCGACTCCACACTTCCACCTTCGTCTCGGACGGAATGCAGGCGTCGAGCAACAGACGATGCCACACGCAATCCGGCTCGCGTCCGTCGAAGACGTGGAGCGGCGCGAGCGGCGTCTCTATCGTCGTCGCGGCGACGTAGCGCGGGCGGCGTTGCTCGACGAGCGGAATCCAACGGTCGGCGAAATCGTAATAAGCATCCGTGCCGGCCGTGCTAAGTCCCTTGCCGCCAAACAAGCGCATCGGCAAATATGCGGGTACGGGATCGAGCGTAAACTGCCCGTCCGCTTGCGCCCACGCGACATCGAAGGCATACGCCTGCTCGCCGTCCGCACCGACGATGTGGAGGCGAGCCGGCACAAGCCCGCGCGTATCCTCGTGGCCCGGCACGAACGCCATGTCGTACCCGACGAGCCGGAAGCCGACGCGCTCCGGCTGTTCGATCAGCGTCAACATCCCCACGGTCGAGACCGTAGCACCGAGCCGTGCGCCCGCGCGATAACGATGAATGTCTGAGAAGCGTGCGCCCACACGATAATCGAGTAGCAGCACCGAGCCATCGGGCAACGCCTCGATGGCGACCGGATCATGCAGGTCGAGCGGCGCGGCCAGGTCAGCCGTGATCGTTTGCGGCGGCACACACTGACGCGCCGTGTGCGCTGCGGCGGTCGAGAGATCGAGTGCGCGAAAAATTTCTGCCTGCTGCGTAGAATCAGGCGGTGAGAGCGGCGCGGCCATGTTGACGACATTGAAGCGGCGGTCGAGCGTCCAGTAACACTTGTGCGCACGGTCTAATATGAACGCACCGCCGCCCACGCGCGCCGCCATATCGAACGGGACGAAATCAATGCCGACGGGCCACAACAACTGTTGCGGTGCGCCGCCCGCATGCAGATCGAAGATGAGCAAACCTTGCGGCGCAAGCGTGCCGACGACGAGATAGTGATCCGCCGTCACGGCTAGACCGCTGAGCGCGGTCGGCACAGGCGGAGTTTGCGGGCGCGGTTGAAATGAGCCGGCACTCTCCACCGGCGCGCAGGTCGTAACCGGCGCGGGCCAGAAGTCCGTCGTGTGCCCTGTGCCGACCGAGTTGACGCGGATGCGCTGCCGGTCTTCATCGATCCAGTACCAATTGCCGTAGCGGTCGCGCGCCGCGCCGCGTCTGCGCGCGAAATCCGGCCCAGCAGCGGATTGCCCGGCCGCGAACTTCAAGAGCTGCGCTTGCAGCGTCAGTTCATCACGCCCCTGCTGCCACATCACACCCGCCTCCGCTTCGTGCGGCGGCGGCTGCGCCCACACGTCTGCGAGCGTCCGCTCACCGACGAGGCAGTTGCCCCAGTCGGTCTTGCCGAGCAGCAAGTGATAGCGTGTGCTGTTCGCGTCCAACGCTTAACACTCCTCCGGGATGACGGGCACGGGCACGATGCGCTTGCGCCCGCCGCCGGTCGGACCGCCGCCTGTGCCGCCCGTCTGCGTGCCCTGTCCGCGCAACTCATTCAGCTCAACCGGCGCGCCCACTGTGACCGAGATGCCCGCCACGCGCGGCAACATCAAACCGGTCATTGGCACTTGCGGCACGGCGTCGCCCGCGCCTTCGGCCAGCTTCACATCGTTGACCAGCAGCACGCCGGGCACGCGACTGGCGACGGCGAGCAGTTCGCGATCCGTCACAGCCTTGCGTAGCGGCCAGCCCCCTTGCATCGTCGCGTACTGCGGCGTCGTCAACAGCGCTGCCTGTGCTTCGAGCGCTTCGTCCGGGTTCGCCGGGAGCGGCGAGAGAAATTGCAAGAGCGCCCCCTTGACCGCTTCGCGCACCTGGGCCGGCGCGACGCCCGCGACGACGTTGATGCCGACTGCAAGCCAGATCGCTCTGTAGTCGGGGCCGCGCAGGTAAACCTCTGTCGTGATCAAGCGGCGCGGGTTGAGATAACGGCAGATCGCGTCGAGGAAAAGTTGATCTGGTTGCGGCGCATCTGGCTGTTGTTCGTCGTAGCGCGGAATCACCATCAGCGTGACCGCGCCCGGCGCGTCGCCCGGTTCGTTCTGCGAGATGGCGGGATTGAATGCGGGCAACACGTCCACGCGCCCGATGTCCACACCGGGCGTGCGTAACGTGATGGTGACGAAATCGCTCGCGTTGACGAGCCGGTCGCGGTGTTGCAAATAGCGCGCGATCTGCTTCTCGCCCTCCGTTACGGTCTCTGCCTCCGCGCCGCCCCACGTGCGCACGGGGTTCGTCACTTTCAAACCGGCGGGTAGCGCCGGCCCGCTTTTGATCGAGCCTGCGCCGACGTTGCCGGCCGCGCCGACGCCGTAATCGTAATCGGCACGCACGGTCGCGCCCGCCGGTGGACGTTTGCCGTGTGTGCCGTCGCCAAAGCGTATCTCGCCAGACGCCGCATCGAGCGCGAAGACTTCGACAGTAGTGCTCACTTTCGCTTTGCGGCCCGGCGGCAAGCGCGCATCGAGCGTGGGCACTTCCGCACCCGCGCTCAACAGATCGTCAATCTCGCTCCACATGCGCGTCTCGTTGTTCGTCGTCACCGACAGACGCACCGAGCCGGGAATGACGGGCGAGCGCGACAGACGCACGACCTGATCCGGCGCGCCCGTACCTGTCGGCAATAGTTCATTCGAGACGCGCGCACGCTGCATCACGCAGACCGTGTTGATGCCGACCCACAACAGACGCACACGCACGGACGAAGTGGCGCGCACACGCACCCAAGTAATCAGCCGGTCGTTGAGTTTCGTATCGTCGAGCGCGGGCGGAAAATCCGCGACGCCGCCTTCGAGCGGGTTGAGGTTGCGCCACAGTTGCAACTCGGCGGCAGGCGGCAACGTTAGCTCCACGACGCCGGGCGCGGCCAACACATCGCTCAATGGGTTCGCCGCGAGCGGCTTGTACTGCGCGACGCGCTGCCGTTGATCACTAGATAAGAGGCCGTCGGCCGGGACGTTCGGCATCTCGTATTGTAACAACGCTTCCGCCTGCGTCCGCGCCGCGCCGCCCGGCAGCAACTGGCGCGTGGCGGTATCGAGGACGGGCACGACGCCGAGACTCAAGGTCTTGCCGCCGAGGGCCGCGCGGGCGGTCTGCATGTCCACCGCGGGGTTGTCGCCGGTGCGCAGCAACAGCGCGAGCCAGAGCGAGCCGTCCACGGTCTCGTCCTTGATGGCGACGCCGTTTTGCAACCCCGCATCGAGCGCGACTGTTTCGTAGAGTTGAAATTCGGTGGGTTGCGTCTCGTCGCCCGTGTACGAGGCGTAGAGCAGTTTGTAATAGTCGGTCAATTCGCGCGCGGGGTTTTTGATCTCGCGTTTGAAATAGACCTGCGCTTCGACAGGCAGCACGTCCAAGCCCCGCTCGGTGCGAAACGGCACTTGCCCGGCGCGCACTTCCAGCCCGTCGTTGAGCGTGATTGTTTCCAACGGCCCGCGCTCGTTGGTGAAGGTGACGAGACCGTGCGCAGACGAGGATGATTGCAACGGGACGCCGAGCAGCGAGAGAAACTTGCGCCGGTTGCGCTCAGGAATCTGATTGCAACGGTAGAGCAGGTTCTCCGTCATAAAGGCGAACAACTCGACGAGCGTCACGCCGGGATCGCTCTGGTTGAAGTTCGTCCACTCAGGATTATGCACGGGGATGCGCGCCAACGCTTCGTCGCGCAACTCCTGATACCGCCGATCATCCAGATTGGGCAAAGGCAAAGGCATCAATCCCCTCCGTGCGAATCTATCTTGCTAAATCTCAAGTTGAATGTTCGGTTAGTTATGCTTCACCGCAGAGGCGCAGAGGTTACGCAGAGAAATGCAGCGAGATGAATTTCTCTGCGGCCCTCCGCGCTTGCTCTGCGTCTCTGCGGTAAAGCTCTTATCGCCATACAATCAACTCCCGCTAACACTCAACCCGTCAACGTCACATTCAAACTCAAGCTCTCACGCGCTCGTGTGGCCACGAGCCGGTAACTGATCGTCGCCACGGCCGCCTGCGGATCATTCTCATCCGGCTCGACGCTCACGGCTTCGACCGCGATGCGCGGCTCCCATTGCGCCAACTCCTTCGTGATGCGATCACGGATCAGTTGCCGCGTCGTCACCGTGTTCGGCTCGAACAGGAAGCGCGCTAGACTGCCGCCGAACGCGGGCAGACGCAAACGCTCGCGCTGCTCGGTCAGCAGAATGATCCGGATCGCCTCGCGCACGTTCACCTCCCCTTCCGACCATGCGATGCGCCCGTCCGGCCCCACGCGCGGCGGAAAACTCATCCCCCGTCCCAAGATGCGGCCCGCGTCGTTCATGCGCCCTTCCTCTTGCCCGCGCTCAAGCCCGGCAACGGAAAACAGATCAGAAAGTAAGGCAGCCAACTAAAAATAATGTTGAGCAGACTCACGATGATCATCAACAACAGCAACGCGCAGATCGTGATGATCGGGATCGAGAGCGAACAGATCATGCCGACCTGCAAACCGTCGCCGCCCTTACACGGCCCGCCGTCCGGCACCGACAAATCTTTATGCAACGGCCACGGCAAGACGGAGCGGATGAGGTCGCCGAGCGTCAGGCCCTTCATCCGATTGACCTGCCCGCAGAGCATGTCGGACATAATGAAGGCCGCGTTCTTGTCGAACTTGCGCAAGCCGGCGGGCGAGATGTCAACGGGCAGCGCGATGCGCAGCGGGCGCGCGGGCGCGTCCGGGTCGAAAAAGTTGGCCATTTGGAACGGGACGGTCGGCGCGCTCACGAGCGGCGGATCTAGGGGGCCGCATTCCGGCCGGTCGTACACGCAGCGCAGGACGAACCAGCCTTCGCGCATGTCGAGCGGGCGTTGCGCCACGAGCGGGAGCGACGATTCGGGCAGCACCGTCTGTTGCGTGGGCAAGGCGGCCGCGATCAAGTTGGCGAACGCATCCACCTTGCGCCCGGCCGTCTCTACCGGCGTCTCGCCTCTAACGGGCGCAAGTGTGATTGAGCCGGGCAGCGGGTTCGCGGTCGGCGTGAGCGACGGATCGGCGAACGGGAACAGGAACGTCGGCCACAACGGATCGGGCTGCTCGCGGTCGTATGAAGCGGCAACTTGTTCAAGCCCCTCGGCTACGTCGCCTTTACGTACCTCGCGCAAAGCATCCACGAGTTTGCTCTGCACATGGCCTTGATAACGCGCGGGTTTGGCCAACTCTGCGCGCAACGCGCCCGGCAACGTCGTCGTATTCAGCGCGTTGTAAACCGCGCGCTCGGCTTTTGTCAGCGAGTTGACTAATTCGGGCCGCAACACGGCCTCGCCGACCGCGCGCAGATGCTCGTCGAGATAGTCGAACAGGTCGAGCAGGATGTACCACGAGCCGGTTTGAATCTGTTCGCGCGCCGCCTGCAACGATTTGGCCAACGCATCGCCCGTGAGCGGCGCGTCGTCTTTCGTCAGACTCGAAGGTTGCGTGTTCTGCAACGCACGCACTGCATCGGCGCGCTCGATCAGACGTTTCCACGGCTCAGTCACTTGTAACCACAACGGCATCATGCGCGGATCGACCGGCGGCCCTTCATCGCTCGCCGCCGCCTTGCTTGGCGTCGGCGCATTCGCGCGCGTCTCTCGTGGCGGCAACGCTGGCGCGCCCATGTACGCTTCGCGTTTGCCGACCGGAATCAGCCCGGCATGCAAGCGTCGTTTGCGCCCCTCGTCTTGTTGATAGTTGACAGGAAAGAGCGGCAACAATTCTTCGCCGTCCAACCACACATCCGCGCGCCCGTCGGCGGCGGCTTTCACATCGCGCCAGCCATGCCCCTCCGCCGCGGTCACGAGCGCATGTTCCAGCCACGTCGCGTCGGGCGCGCCCGTCGGCGGGGGCAAGCCGCGCCGGACGTTCAACGTGCCGCTGCCCTTGGGCGGTAGCAGACGCCGCACGACAAAACCGACGCGCTCGCCGCGCCCCGGATTGAGCGCACGATCCGGTAGCCCCGCCCGCGCACACACGAGACACGCGGCGATCATGTAAAAACGCTGATGCGCCGGTTGATAGAACTTGAGCGGAGAGCTTTTCTTTGCCCGACTGGAAGACGAGACCGCTCCCTTTGTTACTGTTGCCAACTCGCGCCCCGTCGTCGGGTCAATCGCGCTCGCGCCCAGACGCGACTCCGTTGCGCCACCGGTGAACGACGCGCTAACTTCGGGTAAGTTAATCTGTGCCCCGATGCCGCGCACTTGCGGCAAGAGGCCGGCGACACCCGCGAGCGCGCCCGTTTGCACGCCAGATTGTGCGTGCGAAGTTTTCTCTCTGGCGGCCGTGAGGCGCAGCCGATTTAATCGTTGCAAAAATTTTGGCGCGGACTTGACGGGTGCGCTCGCGGGCGTCGGCCCGCGCCACGTCTCCGGTTGCGCGATCAACTCGCTGAGTCGCGCCGGGTCGTTCTGCATGAGCGCGAGAAAATCGTCCATGAAAGAGTCGCTGGCGAAGCGCAACAGCGCGGGGCGCAACAGTGTGCCGCGCCGCGCCGTCAAGTTCGCGGCGTCTGCGACTGCGCCCCACAACGGCGCTGGCGTCGTCCATTGCAACTGTTCCCGCATCGTCAATTCACCAGATGTTGCCCGCGCCCGGCGTGTAGGACGCGCTGATCACGCTGTTGCTGATTAGCGTGTCGCACTGCACGACGCCGCTGAACTTCGACATGCCTGCGTCCACCGTCACCATGCCGGCCGAGACCGCCACCTGCGACGCATTGATCGTCACCTTCGCCGCCGCCGTGATCGTGATGCCACTTGGCTCTAACTTGATCGAGTTGCCGTTGCTATCCACGATCTCGACCGTGCCGGGGCCGTCCTTCAGCGTCAACTTCTGCCCGCCCGGCGTCTCAAGGATCAACTGCTCTTGCCCGCTCGTATCGTCGAGCGTGAGCTTGACGCCGTTGCGCGAACGCAAGACTTTGCGATTGTTCTGCCCCGCGCCATCCATCGTATCGGGCGGCTGGTCGCTCCCGTTCCACAAGCCCCCGATTACGTAAGGCCGACGCGGATCGCCCGCCTCAAATACGACCAAGACTTCGTCGTTCACGTCCGGCACAAACCAACTGCCGCGATTATTGCCGCCCATCAACGTGGCAAGCCGCGCCCACGCTTCGTAACGCCCACCGCCCGTGTCCGGCGACCACGGCAACGTCACCAACACACGCCCCTGCCCGTCCGGGTCTTTAATATCCGCGACGAGCGCCGGGAAGACGCCGTACCAACGCCCGCCCAAGCCGCTCGGCACGCGCACGTCAATGATCGTTTCGAGTGTGATTTGCTCGGACATACTTACTCAATTTGCCGACTCATCAAGTGCTGACGCCCGGTCTTTCGGCCGTGAACTCGGTGCGCATGCCTTTCGCCAGATCGAAGATGTGTTTGACTTCCGTCAGGTAATACTTGCCTTGGAACATAGGGCCGAGTTGTCTCAATCGGACGTAGCTGCCGACGCGCATCTCGGCCTTCGTTTCGGCAACGCCGCGCCCGACGACGAAGCGACGCGCACTCAGTTTGAAAAATGTTTCGGCCTCGAACTGCGCCTCCTGACTGTTGAGCGGGACGGTGTGCGCCAACGCCTCTTTGCGCGCCCCGAACTTCGCTTGCAGGATGCTCACGCCGCTCTCGTCGCCGTTCAACTCGCTGTTGATGGCCGCGTCGGTCGCCTCGTATTGCAACGCCTGCTTGCTCGCCACGTCCCAGCCATTCACGGCCACGCTCGTGCGCTGCATCGCGAGATCGGCTAATACAGTGAACGAGCGCAGTTCACTGCCGTGATTGAGTTCCAACGCATCGCCGCCGCGCGCGGTGCGCGCTTTGACGTTGAGCGTGCTGGCGTCCATCCACAGTTCGGCGTCAATGGCGCGGGCGCGCTCGCGCAAGAAAGCGAGGTCGCTCTGGTTGACCTGCGCCAGCACCCTGTACGAAGGGCCGTTGACGCTCACGCTCGGACTGAGACCGTGATCATTGGCGATCTGATTCATCACATCCGCGTCACTCACGTCGGCGAAGGTGCGCGTGCGGCGCGTCATGCGCAGGTCTTGAAAGCGATCTTCGGCCAGCACGTTGAGCGTAGACGGCCCCGCTTCCGGATAGTCCGCTTCAAGTCCCATGATGCGTCCGTCGAACAACACGTCGCCGCCGAGTTTGATCTGAAACGCCTTACCGAAATCGAGCGTCTGGCGGTCGAAATAGAGGAAGTCGGTCGTGCCGTCTTTCTCGCCCCAGTTGCTGAACTTCGCTTCGCAACGATAGAGACCGTTCGTCTGCTCGCAGATGAGCAAGCTGAGCAGCCCGCCGCCGAGGTCAGGCTTCTCTTCTCCGCCCACGTAGATGACGGGGCGCGATTCTTTCAAGCCGCTAGTTGTTTCGTCCGCCATCATTAGTAAGCGCGCACGCGCTCCATACGCTCATGTTGCCGGCACAACGCCCGCGCGATCTCTTCGGGCGCGAGTGGCGGCGAATCATTGCCTTCGTCTCCGCCGCTACCGCCACCGCGCTCCTTGCGCTCGCCCGGCGGCTGTTCAGTCACGACTTCAAACTCGTTCACAACAACTGCCATCGCTTACAACCTCCGCGAGTTATTTTGTCGGGGCAAGCTCTGCCCCTACAGTCTTGTTAACACGCTTAGATCGAAACTGACACATCCGCTTGCACCGATACGCCCGTCTGCACCAGCCCGCCCGTTTGCAACGACGTGTTCGCGCCGATGTTTGCCGCCGCGCCGACGCCCAAGCTCGCGCTTGCCGAGACGCTCGCGTTCAGATCGAGCAACTGGCCGGGCTGCAACAGGCGCGGGTTCTCAATGCCGTTGGCGGCGGCGATGCCCTGCCAGTTTTTACCCTTGCCCTGTCCGTCGGCCATGTTTTGCAAGGTGTCGCCCGCCGCGGCCTGTGCGAGCGGGCGCGTGCCCGGCGTCTTCTGTTTGCCGGGGCCGGCCGCATCGCGAAACTTGAACTCGGTGATCTTCTGCTGCGACAGATTCAACGACATGCTCGCGCGCAAAGGCCGCCCGTCGCTCGAAAAAAATTCCAACGACTCTTCGAGCGATTCCATCAAGCCGTCGAACTGAAACGATCCCCAGACGAAACGCACGGCGGGCGGGATGAAATTGCCGCCCTCTTCCTTCGGCGTGATGAAGTAAGCGACTTGCTGCGTCAAACGGCGCACGTCCGTCTCTTGCGGCTTGCCGTCAGATGAGGGCTGCGTTACGTCGAACCAGAGTTGCAGCGTCAGCTTGGTCGTACCCGCACCGACAAACTGCCGCGCGGGTGTGCCCTTCTGATCGCCCGCGCCCTGCGGCGTCTGTATCTGATTGGCATACGCGACCTTCAGCGACTCCGGATTGAACTGCACTTTGCAGGTCTTCTCCGGATTGATCTCGTTCTTCAACTCCGCGTCGAGTTGGCGCAGCTCAGCTTTTTCCAGTTTCAGCGATACGGGCATAACGCACTCTCTCAATCACGGCTTCGCGGTCTTGTTCTGCTCCTTCAAACGCAATGACTCGTAAGCCAGTTGAAACTCCTCAATCGCCACCATGCCATCCTTCGCGTTGAGCGGGGGTGCTTTCAGTTTGACGGGCACGCAGCGTGCGAGGATGAAGCGCGCACGTTCGGTCTGGCCATCGCTCGCCAGCACCACGACCTCCGCATCGGCGCGCA
>JANMAD010000344.1:0-11502 GCA_031359515.1 Acidobacteriota bacterium
TCTGTTGCCAGTCTCGTACGGGCTGATTTAGTCAGGCACATCGTTAGATTAAGAGGAAACAATGAGAAGGATCACGTTGAGTTCAAGCACGATATTGGCCATCACCCTTTTGACCGCAATCGTTTGGGCGCAACAGGGTGATGGACGGCGCGGCATCACGCCCGAAGATTACTTCGCATTCGAGTTCCTCAGCGACCCGCACATCTCGCCCGATGGCAAACTCGTGGCTTATGTCGTCACGACGATTGATCAAAAGCAGAACCGGCGGCAAGCGAATATCTGGTTAGTGGCCACGGACGGCAGTCAGCCGCCGCGCCAACTCACTTCAAGCCCGCAATCTTCAACCTCGCCGCGTTGGAGTCCTGACGGGCAATATCTAGCCTTCCTGTCGGCCCGTCCGCCCGGCACAGAAACAGCACCGGCAGCGAGCAGGCAACCCACTTCCGGCCAAGCGCCCGCTCCCGCTGCGACGCCTAGTCCGGCCAGCACGCCGAGCGCGCCCGGTTCGCCCGGTATCAGCAGCGCGCAAAGCACCGCGAGCGCCGAGACGCCGCGCACGCAGGTTTATCTGTTGCCGATGAACGGCGGCGAAGCGCGGCGCGTGACCGATCTCAAGAACGGCGTCAGTAGCATCCAGTGGTCGCCCGATGGAACACGCCTCGCCGTCCTCAGTCGTAAGGGGCCGAGCGATGATCATCCGGCACGGAGCGATGTGCGTCATTATTTTCACCCCTCCTATAAATTCAACGACACAGGCTGGTTCGACGATAAACGTACGCACATCTGGCTCGTTGATGTGCAGAGCGGCGCGAGTAAACAGATCACAGAGGGCGACGATTGGAACGACAGTGATCCGCAATGGTCGCCAGACGGGACGCGCCTCGCGTTCGTCTCGGATCGCACGGGCAAGGCGTTCGATGAGAGTCGGAATACGGACGTATGGGTCGTCAGCGCAGAGGGCGGCGCGTTGACGAAGATTTCCGATCACGCGGAAGAGGACGGCAGCCCGCGTTGGTCGCCCGACGGGCGCACGATTGCCTTCATCGGGCAGATAGCGGAACGCGACCACGCGAAAATCTGGCTCGCACCCAGCACGGGCGGTGCGCCTTCTGTCTTGGCCGCGACAAACCTCGATCTCTTGCCGGCAAATCTCAAATGGGCGGAAGCGGGTCGCGCGCTCTTTTTCGAGACCGGCGTGAAGGGCGAGTACCAACTCTTTCGCGTGGACACGAGCGCGAAAAATGTCAGCCAAGTAACCAACGGCGCGCGAGCCGTGCGCAATTTGGACATCAACACGCAGACCGGGCGCATGATCTATACCGTCAACGACTTCAAACATCTCGATGATCTGTACACGGCCGATCTCGCGGGCCAGCATGAACGGCAACTGACGCACTTGAATACAAAGCTCTGGCCGCAGCTTGCGCTGCAAGAGGTCGAGCGATTCACATATAAGGGCGCAGACAATTGGGATGTGGATGGATTTCTGGTCAAGCCTGTGGGCTGGCAAGCGGGCAAGAAGTATCCGTTGATCTTG
Source organism: Acidobacteriota bacterium (assembly GCA_031359515.1). Lineage (GTDB taxonomy): Bacteria > Acidobacteriota > Blastocatellia > Pyrinomonadales > Pyrinomonadaceae > QHXQ01. Next base: position 1,538 of record JANMAD010000344.1, read on the forward strand.
AGCATACACGGCGGCCCGGCCGGGCAGTACGGCGTTGACTGGTATCAGGAGTTTCAGGTCTATGCGGCGCGCGGTTGGGCGGTCTTCTATGCGAACCCGCGCGGCTCGACCGGCTACGGGCAGAAGTTCGAGCGCGGCATCGAAAACGAGTGGGGGCGTAACGATTACACGGACGTGATGAACGGCGTGGAAGCGGCGCTCAATAAATACCCGTGGCTGGATCGCGAACGGCTCGGCGTCACCGGCGGCTCATACGGCGGCTACCTGACGAACTGGATTGTCGGGCATACGAATATCTTTAAGGCAGCGGTCACACTGCGCAGCGTCGTGAATTTCATCAGCGACGAAGGCACGCGCGACGGAGCTTACGGGCACACGCCCGACTTCGGCGGCGACTTGTTCCAGAAGTTCGATCTCTACTGGGAACGCTCGCCTTTGAAGTACGCGCGCAATGTGCGCACGCCGATCCTGATCCTGCATTCGGATAACGACTATCGCGTGCCGCTCGAACAAGGCGAGCAATGGTATCGCGCGTTGCAGCATTACGGCGTGCCGTCCGAGTTCGTCATCTTCCCACGCGAGAATCACAATCTGACGCGCACGGGCGAGCCGAAGCATCTGGTCGAAAGTATGAACTGGCAAATCTATTGGTTCGACCGCTACCTCAACGGCAACGCGGCGGCCGTCCCACCTGATCGCTAACGCCAACGTGTCAACGCAACATAGCGTTTAGCAAACTCATTTCGTTCATCAGAAACTGCCGGACGCGCTCGGCGCGGTGACGAAAACAAAGTCGCCGCGTCCGGCGAGTTGCTTACTGTCAGTCGAGCCGTCTGTCTCTGCGGGCAGAATCGTCAAGACCAGCATGCGCGTCTGCGGGCGCAAGGCGTGTAGTTGCTCAGGCGTGCCGAGTCGGCCTTCGCTGTGGAAGCCGCCGTTGACGTGCAGGACGAGAGCGCGCTTTTGCCGCTTCAACTGATCGGCAATTGAATAAGCCATCGTTGCGTCGCGCAATGCTTGCGCTTCGAGCAGATGCGGATTGCCATGTGCGCCCATGCCGCCGCCCGACATGAGGGCATTGAATTTCGCGGCATAGGCCGGCGACGCCGTGCCATACGGCAGCGGCGCGAGCCACGTGAGCGCAAGCGGCGCAAGTGGTTTGAGTGAATCGCTGCCGAGCCGGCCGACGCGGTTGACATAACGCTCCGGCGCATTCGCCGCGACGACCGGCAACTCGTGTGTGTGGGCAAACTCGACCAGCGGGCGATAGTCGGTCTCATAATTTTTCCACGGCCGACTAGCTGCTAAGAAGTGCCGCTCCTGTATCAGCCCCGCGAGATATTCGTCCAGCACAGGCTGCACGTCGCGCTCGAACATTTCCAGCGATAGCACCAGCGGGCGCGCGTTGTGTTTGTCCGGTTCACCAGATAAACGTGCGAAAATGTTTTGCAGCAACAGCAATTCGAGCTGATGCGCGGTGGGATCGTTATGTATCTCGCCGACGAAGATCGCATCGTTGTTCGTCATCGCGGCGACGACTTGCTCCAACGTCGCGGGCTGCCCCATAGCATCATAAATTTTATAGTTGCTACTGATGGGCGGCGCGGTCTGCGACAACGCGCAGAGCGGCAAGAGGCCGAGCGCGAGCGAGACGGTAATAAGGCGGAACGTGTGTTTCATGTTTGCACCTGTCTGGCGAAGATCGAGCGCGCCGATTGTAACCCATATTGCGAGCGCGCCTAATGAGCGAAGATGAGCAAGCTGCCGATTGATGCGCTGTTGCCGGAGATCGTCGCGGCGCTTGAGGTGACGCCGAATCTGGTGATCGAAGCGCCGCCGGGCGCGGGCAAGACGACGCGCGTGCCAGCGGCGTTGCTCGCGGCAGGGATAGCAGACGCGGGGGAGGTTTGGGTGCTAGAGCCGCGCCGGCTGGCCGCGCGACTCGCCGCACAGCGCGTGGCCTCGGAGTTAGGCGAGCGCGTTGGCGAGACGGTCGGCTATCAAGTGCGCTTTGAAGATGTGTCGGGGCCGCGCACACGTCTGCGCTTTCTCACTGAAGGCGTGTTCACGCGGCGCTTGCTCTCTAATCCGCAACTCAAGGGCGTCGGCGCGGTCGTGCTGGATGAATTCCACGAACGGCATCTGCAATCCGATCTCGCGCTCGCGTTGCTGCGTCGTTTGCAACAGAACGCGAGCCCGGATTTGCGCATCGTCGTGATGTCGGCGACGCTTGAAGCCGCGCCGGTGGCAAAGTTTCTTGGTGACTGTCCGGCGCTGCGTTCAATGGGGCGTCGCTTCGACGTGACGATTGAGCATTTAGCGCGCCCCGATGAGCGGCCCTTAGCAGCGCAGGTTGCGACCGCGGCGCATCGGCTCGTAGCCGAAGGGCTAATGGGTGACGTGCTCGTCTTCCTGCCGGGCGCGGCCGAGATTCGCCGCGCGCAAACTGCGTGCGCGGAGTTGGCCGCAAAATTTGATCTGCTGGTGCTGCCGTTGCACGGCGAGTTGCCCGCCGCCGCGCAAGACCGCGCCGTGCGGCCGGCGGACAGACGCAAGTTGATCCTCTCGACCAACGTAGCGGAAAGCTCGGTCACGATTGAGGGCTTGGCTGCCGTAATAGATTCGGGCCTAGCGCGTGTCGCAGGTCATTCGCCGTGGTCTGGTCTGCCGACGCTCGCAGTGGCGCGCATCAGTCAGGCATCCGCGACACAGCGGACCGGACGAGCGGGGCGGACGCAAGCGGGTCGTTGTCTGCGCTTGTACACCGCGCAAGATTACGCCGCGCGCCCGCCACACGATGCGCCGGAAGTGCGGCGTCTTGATCTCGCCGCTGCTGCGCTCGAACTGCACGCCGCAGGGATCACCGATCTCGCAACCTTCGCATGGTTTGAAGCGCCGCCTGCGCCCTCGCTTGACGCGGCAGATGCTTTGTTGCAACAGCTTGGCGCGCTCGACGCAGGGGGCGATTTATCCGCGCTGGGCCGACGTATGTTGCGCCTGCCGCTTCATCCGCGACTCGCGCGGGTCGTGCTGGAAGCGGACGCACGCGGGATCGGTGCGACCGGTTGTCTGATCGCCGCGCTGATTGGTGAGCGCGACATACGCGCACCGCAACTATTCGATGGACAAGCGCGCGAGCGCAAAAGTGCAGCCCGCCACGGGGCTTCCGATCTATTGGAGCTCTACGATCTTTTTCGCGCGGCCGAACGTGCGGCCTTCGCGCCCGCGCGGCTCAATGCGCTCGGACTTGAAGCGGGCGCGGTACGCACGGTTGAGCGCAGCCGGCGACAACTGCAACGCCTCATCATTGGCATAAGGGCGAAAGGAAACGAAAAGCCACGCGCGATGCGAGCGCGCGTGGACTTGGAGACACTCACGTCTGATGAAGAGATTGCACTCCTCATTTCAATTCTCACGGGCTATCCGGATCGTGTGGCCCGCCGTCGCAACACAATGGCGCATGCGGGAGACGCGAGCGTGGAACTGTTGCTCGCAGGCGGAGGCGCGGCGCAACTCGCAGCGGAGAGTGTCGTGCGGCAGTCTGAGTTTCTTGTGGCAGTCGAAGCGGGCGAGCGCCGCGAGATGGGGCGCGCGGGTGGACGTGGCGGCGGTCGTACACTGGTGCGTCTGGCGAGCGCGATTGAGCCGGATTGGTTGCTTGATTTGTTTCCAGATCGCGTCAGCGAGCGGACGGAATTGGTCTGGAACACGCAGACAGAGCGCGTCGAAGGCGTGAGCCGGCTGCTCTATGAACAACTTGTCATCACTGAGAGCAACCTGAACGAAGCGCGCGATGCAGCGGTCGCGGAAGTATTGGCGACGGCAGCGCTTGGGGCGGGCTGGCAGTCGTTTGGTGAGGCGGAAGTGATCGCGCGTTTTCTCGCGCGGGTTGAATTCATCGCGCGAACTTTTCCCGCCGCGCAATTTCCGGTGCTGACGGAAGAGGATGTGCGCTCGTGTCTAACACAACTGTGTGCGGGCCGGCGCAGCTTCGCGGAGTTGCGTGCGGCCGTCGGCGCGGGCGCACTGCGCGGGGCGTTGCAGCAACGGCTATCACGTGAACAGACACGGTTGCTGCACGCGATGGCCCCGGAGCGTGTGCCGCTCGTAAGCGGGCGACAAGTGCGCGTCAATTACGAGCCTGAGCGGCCGCCATGGATTGCCTCGCGGCTGCAAGATTTTTTTGGTCTGCGCGAAGGTCCGCGTGTGGCCGGCGGGCGCGTCGCGCTGGTGTTGCATCTGCTCGCGCCGAACGGGCGGCCCGTGCAGTTGACCACCGACCTCGCGGGTTTCTGGACGCGCCATTACCCGCAGATACGTCGCGAGCTAAGTCGCCGCTACCCGCGCCATGCGTGGCCGGAGAACCCGCTCGCTTAGGCCGAAACGTATTCGGCACAATATTGTTGGAAGTTCTGGCAGCGCGTGGCTTGTTGTCGCGCCGCTAACGTACTAAGCTTTGCGCGCAACAACAATCTAACAAACAGGAGTACATAGTATGTCAGAAGAAGTACGCTCTGAAATCGAAGCACAGGAGAAATCCGGCCTCTTACTTGCGGTCGATCCATTGGCCAAGGATACGCAACTCAACGCCAAAGAAGGCGACGCGGATGAAACAGATGGTGGGGGCTTGCTCGGCGACAGCGACAAGTCAGGCGCGAGCGATGCGGACAGCAGCGACGGCTCGGAAGCCGATGGGACTGACGCGCTCGTTGATGCGGACAGCACTGATGCCGGCGCGGATGCTGACGGCTCAGACGCGACCGTTGATGCCGACGGTAAGGACGCGAGCTGATCGCGCGCATGGCGGACGTTGGGTTTGATCAACTCGCAGAGTTGCTGCGACCGCACAGTGTGGACGAGTTCCTCGCCGCCACGTGGAGTCGCACGCACAGACACATCGCGGGCGCGGCGGGGAAGTTTGCGCACTTGCTGCCGTGGGCGCAATTGAACGCGATCCTGCGGCAGCATCGGCTGGACTTCCCGCGCCTGCGCCTTGCGCGCGACGGTCGCAGCCTCCCCGCCGCTAAATACTTGCGCCACATACGCAGCCCGCGCAGTCAAATAAGCATTCCGCGTCTGCTGCCCGCAGAGTTGACGGCGGAATTGTGCGCGGGCGCAACACTCGTGCTGGACGCGGTGGACGAACTGCACGAGCCGCTCACGGAGTTAGCGGCTAACTTGGAAAGAGTCTTCCACGAGCGCGTGCAGATCAATGCGTATGCCGGTTGGCGCACGTCGCGTGGCTTCGATCTGCATTGGGACGACCACGACGTTTTCATCCTCCAAGTTGCGGGCCGGAAAGATTGGCGCGTCTATGGCATGACGCGGCCCTATCCGCTCGTCAAAGACATCGAGCCGGCCGCAAAGCCACAACACGAACCGCTCTGGGCCGCGACGCTTAACGCCGGCGATCTGCTCTACATCCCGCGCGGCTGGTGGCACGTCGCGCTTCCGCTTGATGAGCCGACGCTGCATCTGACCGTCGGCGTGCATAACCGCACCGGCCTCGATCTTCTCAGTTGGTTAGTCGAGCGCATGCGCGCTAGTGAGACAGCACGCCAAGACCTGCCCCGCTTCGCCAAGCAAGCAGAACAATCCACGCATCTTGCACAACTGCGCACAGAACTGATTGCGGCTTGGGATGATACTTTGCTCACGAGCTTTTTCGCCGAGCAAGACGCGCAGGCGCAGCCGCGCCCCACGCTCGACTTGCCTGGGAGCGCGTTGCCTGCCGCGCCCACGCTCGCCGACGATGCACGTGTCCGTCTACTTGCGCCGCGCCCGCTCGACTTGCAAGTTGCTGCGGACGGCATCGTCACCTTCAATTGCCATAACAAACATTGGCGCTTAGCCGCGGATGCTTTGCTCATCTTGCGTCACCTCGCAGATGGGCGTGCTTATAAGGTGGCCGAGTTATGCGCGGCAGCGAGTAACAAAATTGCAGCGCACACTGTGCGCATCTTTTTAACTGAACTGATCAGCGCGGGGTTAATCACGCGCGTGACAGATTAAGTGCAGAGCATGAGTCAGCGATTCTTTTACTGTTCGGAGTTATCGCGCGAGTGCGGCGAGGTGCGCTATGGCACGGCCTCGGTCGGCGACGTGTGGTTGCTGCTCGAATATCCGTTTTGGTGGGGCGCGCAGGCTTTCGCTGACAGCGCGCTGCCTGTCGAAGTTAAAGCGCATTTAGAGCATGCGCTCGAACTCATCCCGCGCTCACGCTTACTCTTGATCAAACAAGATCGGCCGCGGCGTGAACGGCCCAAGTTCTTCGTCGTGCGCGCACGCGAACGTCAACCGGCGATTGCGGAGTTTACGCTCGACAGTTACGAGCAACTGTTGCAACTCGACATTGCAACCGCGACCGGCGGGCAAGCGCAGCCTGACGCCAAACTGAGCGAGCTCTTTCTTGTCTGCACACACGGCCGGCGCGACAAGTGCTGCGCGAAGTTCGGCTATCCGCTCTACAAAGAGATGCGGGCGGCGGGCGGCGCGAACGTCTGGCAGTCAACGCACATCGGCGGCGACCGTTTCGCCGCCAACCTCGTCTGTTTCCCGCACGGTCTCTTCTATGCACACGTCACCGCAGCGGACGCGCAGACAATCACCGACGCATATCGCGCACGCGAGATCGTGCTGGCCCGTTATCGCGGGCGCGCTTGCTACGCCCATCCGGTGCAGGCCGCCGAATACTTCGTGCGCGCGGAGTCGGGTCTGCTCACGCTCGATAGTTTACGCCTGCGCGCCCGCGCCCGTGTGACGGACAACAGTTGGCGCGTGCAGTTCGTCGCGCCGCACGCGGGTCGCAGCTATGAGGTAGTCATCAGCAGCCGCGTCTCCGCGTTTCATCAACTGCTCACCTGCGATGCGACCAAAGAGAGGAGCATCGTGCAATTCAACCTCGACCACTATCGCGTAACGAATGATCACGCCCGCGCCCAAGTCTGAGTCCGCTCACACCCCTTTCGCATCCACCGCCGCGCGCAATTCACGGAAGAGTTGGGCCAGCGCGTCGGCGCGATAGTGTGCGTTCAAGCCGCTCGGATTCGGCAGCACCCAGAGCGCGGTCTGCGCGATGCGCTCCGGTTGCAAACCGAGCCGGGCTTGCGGTTGGTTAAACGCCGCCCGATACGCGCCAATGCCTAGCACGGCAAGGACACGCGGCCGATAGCGTCGTACCTTCGCGCGCAAACGTCGCCCGCCTGCGCTCAACTCGGCGTTCGTCAACTCGTCGGCGGTGGCCGTCGCGCGGGCGACGAAATTCGTGATGCCATAGCCGCCGCGCAGCAACTCGCGCTCTTCGTGCGGCGCGAGCAGACGGGCGGTGAAGCCGCCAGCGTACAGCGCGGGCCAGAAGCGATTGCCGGGGCGCGCGAAATGAAAGCCGGTCGCGCCGCTGTACAACCCCGGATTGATGCCGCAGAACAGCACGCGCAAGTCGGGCGCGATCACGTCGCGGATCGTCTTGCCAAAGGCGGCAGCGATTTCCTCTTTAGTCGGTTTACGCGGGGCAGGGGTCATAAAGTAAGCACAAAACTTTTGCGCGATGAGTTGATCTTACAATTTACGTAGCCGCACGCCACGCACGGAATGGTCGCCGCCTTTCTCTAAGATCAAATGCGCTCGCTCGCGTGTGGGCAGAATGTTCTCGCGCAGATTCACGCCGTTGATGTCAGTCCAAATCTGCAAAGCAAACTCAGTCACTTCCGCGACCGACAGGTGCGCGTAACGATGAAAGTATGACGCTTCATCGCGGAAGACTGTGGCGCGCAGGGTAAGTAAGCGCGCGACGAACCAGCGTTTGATGTCATCTTCATCCGCGTCAACATAGATCGAGAAGTCGAAGAAGTCCGAGACGAACAAGCGGGCCGCGCCGTCCGCCTGCGCCGCGCCCGCTTGCAAGACGTTCAGCCCTTCGACGATCACGATGTCGGGCTGGCGCACGGTTTGCCACACGTCGGGTAGTATATCGTAACGTTGGTGCGAGTAGACGGGCGCGGAAACTTCCGCCCGCCCTGCCTTCACGTCGGCCAGAAATTGCACGAGCCGGCGGACATCGTAGCTCTCCGGAAAACCTTTGCGCCGCATCAACCCGCGCGCTTCAAGCACGCGATTGGGAAAGAGAAAGCCATCGGTGGTTAGCAACTCGACCTGCGGATGATCAGGCCAGCGCGCCAGCAGCGCCTGTAGCACACGCGCCGTCGTGCTCTTGCCGACTGCGACGCTGCCAGCTAGGCCGATCACGTAGGGCACTCTCGGTGTCTCCCGCCCAAGAAACGTGCTGGTCGCGCGATGTAGCTGCTGCGTCGCGGCGACGTAAAGATTCAACAGGCGCGAGAGTGGGAGATAGATGTCCGCGACCTCAGCCAACGAGACCTGCTCGTTCGTGCCATGCAGCGCACGCAGATCATCTTCAGACAGAGTCAACGGCGTAGCGGCGCGCAGACCGGCCCACCCTTGCCGGGTGAAGTGTTTGAAGCGGGAGAGATCGGTTTGGCTCATGCGCTAATAGCTACTTACGTATCGGGCCATAGATGCAATCCTAACGTTGGGCTGTGCCAGACAAGTTCTAACATACTTCAGAGGGCGCAAGACCCGGCGCGCCTTGCGCTAAGTGCGCGGCTGTTCAGTATAATCTGCCAGCGTGATTTACATCATCCTTATTCTGGCGTTGGGCGTCACGGGCTTCGCGGGCGTGCAGTTCTGCTACATGCTGTTTTTGCAGGCGACCATCCGGCAGCAGCAACGCCGCATCGCCGAGTTGGAGCATGAACTGATCATCGCGCGCCAAGCGCCCGACGCACAAGCAGCCCATGTGCCGGACGACGCCGAAGAAGCATGGGCAGAGTTGATTGACGACGGCGCAAGTTGAGCGCGCGGTGTTGGGAATATAATTCAGTTTGCAGAGAGGAAACTATGAGACGCAAATTAATGATGCATGTTATCTGGCTCGTGGTGATCGTGGGCTTGGTGCTGCCGGTGGGCAGCGCGCAGAGGCGAAGAGGTAGAGGCAACAGGATGAACGCGGAGCAACCACTCGCGGCTAAGATTCGCCGCTTTGCGCCCACCGTCATCACGGCCGACACGACGCGTCTGCCCGCGAACGAACAACGCGCGGTGGCCAAACTCATCGCCGCCGCCGCTTATCTTGATCCGCTTTTTCTACAACAAGTCTGGCGCGGCAACCCCGCGCTCAAAACCCAACTCGCGCGCGACCTATCACCACAGGGGCGCGAGCGTTATCACTATTTTCAGATCAACGCCGGCCCGTGGTCGCGGCTCGACAGCAACGAGCCGTTCGTCGCGAATGTGCCCGCGAAACCGCCGCAGGCCAGTTTCTATCCCGACGACATGACCAAAGATGAGTTCAACACGTGGGTGCAAGGTCTGTCGGCAGAGGAGCGCGAGCGCGCCAACGGTTTCTTCTACGTCATCCGCCGCGACGCCGGCGGGCAGCTAAAGACCGTGCCCTACAGCGAAGAGTATCGCGAATTCTTAACGCCGGCCGCGCGCCTCCTGCGCGAAGCGGCGCAGTTGACCAAGCAGCGCACGCTGAAAAATTTTCTGACCAAACGCGCCGCCGCCTTTGAGTCAAATGATTACTACGACAGCGATGTCGCGTGGATGGATTTGGACGCGCCGATTGACGTGACCATCGGCCCCTACGAGACGTATGAAGATGAGGTGCTCAACTACAAGGCCGCGTTCGAAGCTTACGTGACGCTGCGCGACGATGCAGAGTCGGCGAAGCTCGCGCGCTTCAGTGGCTACTTGCAGGAGTTGGAAGACAATCTGCCGATTGAGGCGCATTATCGCAACCCGAAGTTGGGCGCAGCCGCACCGATCCGCGTTGTCAACGAAGTCTTCGCCTCTGGCGACGGCAATCGTGGCGTGCAGACCGCTGCTTACAATCTGCCGAATGACGAGCGTGTGGTGAAAGAGAAGGGCTCGAAGCGCGTGATGTT
>JANMAD010000350.1:0-11404 GCA_031359515.1 Acidobacteriota bacterium
TGCCGAGATGCCCCAGACGTTCTCGGTGTAGCCGGGAAACTCCGGCGCGAGACTGAGACAGAAGAGGCGATGCGCGCGGGTGGCGGCGACCGAGTTGGCGAAGTAGTCGGTGAAGGGATACCAGCCTTCGCGTCTGTGGCGAAAGTCCACGTAGGCGTGCGTGTATTGATGGACGAAGAGCGGCCCGCCGGTGATGTAGGTGTAACCGGCGTAGGTGATACGCTCGCGTTGCCATGCGCGCCATGCGCGCGGCGTGATCGGGTGCGTGGGCGAACCGATGGCGAGCAGTTGCAGGATGAGATGCTCGCTGTAAGTGTCCCAACGCGGTTTGAGGAAACCCGTCTCGGGCCGCCAGCCGTGCGAGAGCAGCGTTGGATGACCGGCGAGCATCCATTGAAAATCAACGCGCTCATAAATCTTCGTCGCTAAGCGCACGATCTCCGGGTCGTCGCGGAAGCATTGGCGCGCGGTTAAGACGCCGGCGAGCAAGAGTGCGGTGTCAATCGAAGAGAACTCGCTACGCCAGCGGCGCGCACCCGTCGTCTGCTCCTGCCAGTGATAGAACCAACCATGCTCTTCGGTGGCGCGCTCGGCGAAGTAGCGCAAGGTGGTGCGCACGCGTGCCCGCGCCTCTGTCCGATCAGCCCAACCATTCTGCACGGCGATGCAGAGCGCCGTCAGACCAAAACCAGTGGCGGCGCTGCTGGCGATGTGATAGCTCGGCTCTTGTTCGTTGTGCGGGCGGCCATCGGTGTGCGCGCGGTCGAGCACGAGACCGGTCTGCGCGTCGGCCTGTTCCCAGAAATAACGGAACGTGCGTTGTTCGAGGTCTGTGAGAAATGCTTCGTCCGCTGCGGAGAGTTGTGCGCTGGGCGAAATTTCGGGCGAGGCAGCGTGGGCGATGTCGGGTGCGAGTAAGAGGATGAGTAGGAGGAGGATGATTACTTGACGGCAGGTGCGCGGTTTGGCGTGTGCTTGTGTATTGGGGGCGTTGAGGTTCACCGCAGAGACGCAGAGATAACGCAGAGGGGCGCAGAGAAGCTCAACTCTCTGCGGTTCTCTGCGCCTGCTCTGCGCCTCTGCGGTGATTCGCACTGGGATCAGACCACATCCATTACTGCGCGCTTACTTCAAAGCCGCCGGTCAGACCTTCGGCCGAGTTCGGCCCGACGAAGATTTGAAACGCGCCCGGCTCGACGACGAAACGCATGGCCCGATTGTAAAAGCCAAGTTGCGCGCGGCCGAGCGTGAACGAGACGCGCCGCCGCTCACCCGGTTGGAGCGTGATGCGCGCGAAGCCTTTCAATTCTTTGACGGGGCGCGTAACGCTCGCGGCTACGTCGTGGATGTAAAGCTGCACGACCTCGTCGCCCGCGCGCTGGCCCGTGTTCGTGACTTCGACGCTGACTGTCAACTGCCCATCGGGTGCGATGCGCGGCGCGCTCAGTTGCAGATTAGCAAATTGAAACTGCGTGTAGCTCAGACCGTAGCCAAAGGGATAAAGTGGCGTCCACGGCGCGTCCAGATATTTCGACGAGTATTTGTTATTCGCATCGGGCGGCCGTCCCGTGTGCTTGTGATTATAATAAAGCGGCTCTTGCCCGACTGTGCGCGGGAAGGTGACGGGCAGCTTGCCGCCGGGGTTCACGTCGCCGAAGAGCACGTCGGCGATGGCGTTGCCCGCCTCCGTGCCGGCAAACCACGTTTCCAGAATGGCGGGCGCGTTCTCCGCCGCCCAGTTGATCGTGAGCGGCCGGCCGTTCATCAGCACGACGACATAAGGCTTGCCCGTGGCTGCGATGGCTTTGATCAGTTCCAACTGCCGGCCCGGCAGGTCGAGCGACGTGCGCGCCGCCGCTTCGCCACTCATCTCGGCCGTTTCGCCGACCGCGATGACCACTGCGTCCGCCTCCTTGGCCACGCGAATGGCTTCGGGCAACGCGTCGCTAACGGTCGGCGTCGTCGCGAGTCGTGCGGCCTCGGCGTCGGGGGCGGCGAGGGTGTTTGTCCCGCCCGCGTTGGTCGCGTCGCCGGGCAGCGCGGCGTCGTAGTTGCCGGTCACGCCGCGCCCTTCAATCGCCACGCCCTTTGCATACAAGACGCGCGTCGCAGTCCCGACCTTCGCCTTGATGCCGGCGAGCAGCGTCACCGTATCCTCGACGCGCCCGTCGCCCGCCCACGAACCGACGGGCGCTTTCGGGTCGTCAGCGAGTGGGCCGACGACGGCGATGGTGCGCAAAGTTTTACTGAGCGGCAACGTGCCGCGCTCATTCTTTAAGAGGACGAACGAGCGTGCGGCGATCTCGCGTGCGGCGGCGCGATGCGGCGCGGAGAATACTTCCGCGTGCTCGCGCGCTTCATCGGCAAAGGGGTGCGCGAACAGCCCCGCCCGGAACTTGATCCGCAGTATGCGCCGCACCGCTTCGTCAATTGTCGCGAGCGAAAGTTTTCTTTCCTTGAGCAACTGTGCGCCGTGCTGATTGTACAAGCGACTGACCATCTCCATTTCCACGCCGGCATTCAAAGCAAGTTGCGCCGCGTCCGCGCCATCGGCCGCCAGTCCATGCTCAATCAACTCTGCCACCGACGTATAGTCGCTGACGACGAAGCCGTCGAAGCCCCACTCGCCGCGCAAGACCTGCGTGAGCGTGAACGGATTGCCCGACGCGGGCACACCGTCGAGATCATTGAACGCGCTCATGAACGTGCCGACGCCCGCGTCCACCGCCGCCTTGAACGGCGGAAAATAGATTTCGCGCAATGCCCGCTCGGACACGTCGGTTGTGTTGTACTCGCGCCCGCCTTCGGCCGCGCCGTAAGCGACCCAATGTTTCGCGCAAGCGATGACGCGGTCGGGCGCGCTGTAATCATCGCCTTTAAAGCCATGCACGCGCGCACGCGCCATCAGCGCGCCGAGATAAGGGTCTTCGCCCGCGCCTTCGACGATGCGACCCCAGCGCGCGTCGCGGGCGATGTCGAGCATCGGCGCGAACGTCCAATGCACGCCGGCCGCACGCGCTTCGCTGGCCGCGATGCTGGCCGCACGCTCGACCGCCGCCGGGTCCCAACTGCTCGTTTCGCCGAGCGGGACGGGAAAGATCGTGCGATAGCCGTGGATCACGTCGAAGCCAAACAGGAGCGGGATTTTCAAGCGCGACTCGTTGACCGCGATGCGCTGCAACTCGTTCGAGCGCGCCGCGCCGCGCACGTTCAAGGTCGAGCCGAGAAAACCTTTGCGCACCAGCTCGACATGTTCGGGGCGAAAGTTACCGTTCGCTTCGCCGTCGAGAATTTGCAACTGGCCGAGTTTCTCGGCGAGCGTCATGCGCGCAAGCAGCGCGTTGATGCGCCGCTCCGTGTCGGTCTGCGCGGGTTGGCGACCGCGCGCGGTCTGTGCGTCGGCGTAAGGCGCGGCGGCGACGAGCAGCGCAAGCGTTAAGTGCAGACACAACGGGCGCGCGAGTTTCATCCCTTCAGTCTCCTTCGCTGTATGGCTTGAACGATGCGAGTATAATACACTCGCCGCGCCCGTTCACCATCGGCGCAAAACAACCTACCATGAGGCGCGAAGCGAAAAGTTCAACCGCGAGGCCAGTCATAGCGCGCACGAAACATTTCGCGCGCTTCATACTCGTCTCTGTTTTGTCTGGTCTCATGCTGCAAAGTTCAACTTGGGCGACGCAGCGACAAAAGCAGCGCGCCGCACAACAGGCACAGACCAGTGGCGCGTCCGGTGCGCGCCAAGATGTGGCCGCGCTATTGCGCGCGGCGCTTGCTTCATTGCAGGCGGGCCGGCTCGACGAAGCCGAACCGTTGCTCAGACGGGTCATCGCCGCCGCGCCCACGAACACCGACGCGCACGCGCTGCTCGGCATATTGCTCGATCAACGCGGACGAATCGCGGAGGCGGAGCGCGCATATCAGACGGCGCTGCGCCTTAATCCAAAGCATCTGGCGGCGCGGGCCAACCTTGGTGTCTTGCTCGCGCGCACAGGGCGTGCGGATGAAGCGATCCGGATGCTTGAGGGCGTGCTGCGCGATGTGCCTGATCATCCGCAGGCGTTGTTCAATCTCGGCGTGCAATATATCGCGCGCGGCCAATACGACCGCGCCGCCGCGTTGCTTGCGCGTGCGCGCATAGGGCAACCGGACAATGTCGCCGTCCTTTATCAACTCGCGCTTGCGCTCTATCAGCTCAAGCGGCTGGACGACGCTGAGGCTGTGCTAGCCAACGCAGCAACGCTCGCGCCGACCAACGCTGAGTTGCTCTACGCGCACGGTCTTGTCGCGGCGGCGCGTGGCGAGAGCGAGACGGCGGTTAACTTCTGGCAACAAGCGTTGGCGCAACGCGCGGATTTCGTGGCGGCGAATTTTATGTTGGGCGAGGAGCTACGAAAGAATCGTCGTTACGAAGGCGCGGCGGAGTTTTACGAACGCGCGTTGGCGCAAGACCCGACGCAGTTGATCTATTACATACGGCTCGGTGGGACGTACATGTTGCTCGTGCGTTATGACCGCGCGCTGGAAATCTTTCAACGCGCGGCGGCGCGCTTTCCCAACGTGGCGGAGGCGCATTACTTCGTCGGCATCGCGGCGCGCGGACGGGCGATGTATGACGTGGCCGAAGCGGCCTTGCGGCATGCGCTTGCGCTCAAAGCGGACAACGTGGACGCGCTCGCGCAACTCGGGTTCATCGTGGGCGAGAGCGGACGTTTTGCCGAAGCGGAAAAATGGCTACAGCACGCGATTGCTCTGGGCGGACAGCATTTCTACGCGCATTATAATTTGGGGCGTTTGTTGGTCAAACAACGTCGCTACGAGGAAGCGATCCCGGTGCTGCAACGCGGCGCGGAGTTGCGGGCCGGCGATCCGGGCGTGCATTACCAATTGTTCCTGGCTTTCCTCCGGCTCAAGCGCAAAGCGGACGCCGACCGCGAGCTTGCGCTCTTCAAACAACTCGACGAAGCCCGCAAAGCGCGCGGGCGCAGCGACGACGAGATCGAAGATGCACCTGAGAGCACACCCGTCGAAAAGCCGCCGGTGATAAATACTGTGCCGCCAGCGCTATGACACGCAGCGCACAAGCGTGGGCGATCAAGTAGCACGTAATAACACACAGCAGAGACACGCACGGCTGAGCTTGTGATCGCTCAGCCGTGCGTGTTTGCTATGCGTGTGGTTAGCCCGCCTTAGAATCTGAACCGGCCCTGCAACTCGACCACGCGGCCGGCAAGCCCACCGTCGGAGCGCCCGAAGTTGGGGTTCTCGATGAACGTGCCCGCGCTGAAGAAGCCGAGGGGCGCGAGGTTGAGTTGGTTGAAGGCGTTGAAGAAGTTGGCGCGGAATTCAAAGTTGGCCTGCTCGCCCATGTGGAACAGCCCGCCGAGCGGAATCTGCTTGACGAGGCTAAGGTCGGTGGCGAAGTAATGCGGGCCGCGGAACGAGTTGCGCCCGATGCCGGGCCGCGTCACCGTCGTGCCCGGCGACGCGATCACGAAGTAGCGCGTGCCGCCGCCGGGGAAGATGCCGCTGATGAAGTCCTGATTCGATCTGCCGTCGGGCACGCCACCGCGGAAGCCGATGGGGCGCACGGGCGAGAGCGTCGGGCCGCCGGGCGTACTCACGCTGTTCTGCCCCGTCTTTGGCGTGAACGGAAAGCCGGTGTGCGCCGTCACGATACCGCTGATCGAAAATCCACCGAACACCTTGCCGACGAAATCATTGCGGCCCTGGAAGAAGGGCAACTCGTAGAGGCCCGACATATTGAAGAAATGCTTCGAGTCGAAGTCGGACGGGCCGCGCTCCGTGCGATTGTCCTGCGGGAAGCTCTGATTCGTGGCCGCACCGGGACCCTCGTAAGAGAGTTGGTCAATGCTCTTGCTGAAGCGGTAGTTGGCCTGCATGGACAGCCCTTTGTTGAACCGGCGCGACAACCCCGCATTCAACGCATTGTAATTCGAGTTCACATCCGGCGTCGGGAAGAAGACGGCGGAGAACGCCGGATTGTTCGGGTAGAGAAAATTCTGGTTGACGAGGCGGATCAACTTGTGCCCGCTGCTGCCCTGATAGCCGAGGGTGGCGACGAGGTTGTACGGCAGGCTGTACTGCCCCTCCAGCGAGTAGGTGTAGACGTAGGCGTTCGGCTGCTGCTGGCCCGAGCCGTAGATTTCAACCGATGCGCCACGTGGTGTGCCGGTCGCCGGATCGATGCCCTGTGCCAGCGCGGGATTCACCGGGTAACTGAACGGCGAGTTGCTCCGTCCGAGCGCGTACAAGATCTGCCCATTGGCGAACGGCGAACTGAACGAGGTCGGCGTTGTGCCGCAGCAGATGCCGGCGCTGGCGAAGGTTGGCGGATTGGCCGCCGCGTTGCCGAAGAGGACTTGTGGAATGCGGTTGTAGCTGACGCCGAAGCCGCCCCGTAGCACGAAGTTGTTCGCCACTTTATCGCCGAACCATTTGGGCGCATAGGCAAAGCCGACGCGCGGCGCAAAGTTGTTGCGATCAGGCTCGTACAGTCGCTTGACCGGCACGACGCGGGCGTTGATCAAACCGCGTGAGCCGAAGATCAAGTTGCTCAGACGATCCTGTTTCTCCGTTAGCGGCGTGTAGTATTCGTACCGCAGACCGAGATTAATCGTTAGGTTGGGGCGCACTTTCCAGTCGTCTTGCGCAAAGAGGGAGTAATCGCCCGAGCGGAGATAACGTTGCGCGTCGGCGGGGCCGCCGGTGCGCGGATCGAAATCAATGCCCTCGAAGATCGGCGTGTCGTTGGCGAAATTGAACAGCCCGGAGAACGAATAGTCCGGCCGCGCCTGCCCGCCAAGGTTATTGTTGTTCTGCTCCTTGCGGATGACCACGCCGAACTTGAGCGACTGATTGTTCAGCACCTTACTGAGCGTATCGCTAAACTCATAAGTGTTCTGCGCGAAGATGCCGGGCGTAGTGCGCGAGCGCGGTGCGCCGAAGCGTATGCGACCAAACGGCAATCCTTCGATCTCGACGCGCGGAATGCCGAAGTTCGTGTTGCTGGAATCACGGATTTGATTGTCGGCGAAGCGCGTTAGATTGAAGCGCGCTTCGTTGAGCATGCTCGCCGAGAGAACGCGGTTGTAAGTTAAGGTGACGGCCGAGTTGACCGGCTTGAAGACAACATCGTCGAGCGGGCGGCCCTGCGAGTCAGCATCGCTGCCGACACTGTTGAGCTTCGTGAAGTAGGTGCTCAGCGCAAACGAATCCCTGCTGTTCCGATTGTAGTCGAGGCGTCCGTTGTACTGGTTGCCGCGCGTGCTGTTAGGTAGGAAGAGGCGCGCAAATTGAATGTCCGGGATGCCGTCCAGCCCGCCGCCTAGATTGAAATTGTCGATGTTGACATACTGGCCGAGTGCGCCGGTCGGCGAGCCGATGTCGAGACCGCCCGGCACTACGCGACAACGGGCCGCATCGTTGCCGAAGATGCCGCAATTTACGGGCAGCAGGCTGGCGATGCGTGGCGCAGCCCCGGTCGTGTTCGCGATTCTGGAACTGATACCGTTCGGACGCGCGCTGGCAAGGAGTTGCCGGTACTGCGGCGTCTCGACGTACTGGTCGGACGTATTGACGACGCTGGTGCGCAAGCCCTCATAAGAGAAGAAGAAGAAAAGTTTGTCCTTGCCGTTATAGACAGCCGGGCCACCTTCGCCGAAGCGCGGCAGATAGATAGGCCCGCCGAGGCTGCCGCCGAACTGGCGGATGTAGTTGTTGACGCGCGTAGGTGGCGCGTTCGGCAAACTGGGGTTCGCGCCGGGGCCGCCATACTTGTTAAAGGCGTTCAGCTTGGGCGAGTTGTACTTGAGAAAGGCGCTGCCGTGGAAATTGTTCGTGCCGTTTTGTGAGACCACTTTGATCTGCGCGCCGGAGTTGCGCCCGTCTTCCGCCGAGTAAGTGCTCGACAGCACGCGAATTTCTTTGACGGACTCCTGGTTCGGTGTCACCACCGCCGCGCCGCCAAATTGCAGGCTGTTGACGCTAACGCCGTCAATCGTGAAATTATTCGCCGACACGCGCTGCCCGTTGGCGCTGATCGGCACTTGATTCTCGGTCTGGAAGATCGAACTATTCGAACCGCCCGGCCCGGTCGTGTTCGGCAGGTTGGCGGCATTGCCGTTGCTGCCGCGTGCGCCATCGCCAAAGATGCCGGGCGTCAGGCGCAACAACTCATATGGGTCGCGCCCGGCTTGCGGCAACTGGCGCACCTCCCGCGTGGTGAGCGCGCGGTCGATATTGGCGTTCTCAGTTTCAAGTGTCTGCGCGGTCTGTTCTGTAATTGTGACCGTCTCAGAGACCTCGCCCGTTGTCAGCAAAAGGTCAACGCCCTGCACCGCCTCCGCGCTGACCTCGACGTTATCCAGCACCTGTTTCTTAAAGCCTGCTTTCTCGGCCGTCAGTGTGTATGTGCCGGGCGCGAGTTGATCGAACCGGTAGAAGCCGTCGTCACTGGCGGTGGCGGTCTGCGTCTTGTTGGTTTCCTTACTGGTCAGCGTGATGGTCGCGCCGGGCACGACCGCGCCGGCCGGATCGGTGACCGTGCCTTGTATGCCGGCCTTGAACTGTGCGTTCGCGGCGACGGCGCAGCCGAGCAGCAGGAGCAGACTGCATACGAATGTGCGAAACGGGCTGAACGTATTTCGAGACATAAGCTAATCCTCAGTTAATCCTCTACGGGGCGACCGGCGCGCTCTATGCGGGCCGGTGACGGAGATTGAAACGATGCCTGCTGACGGCAGATGCAATCAGCAAGAACTGGTGCCGCCGAGCGACCACACGAGTACAGACAAAGATGTCGGGGGAAGATGGTCTAAACGCAGGCTGGTCGGGCCATAAGTTAATTCATGCTTTGTCGGATGCTGTGAAAGTAACATCAACGCCGGAAAATTTCAATGGAATTATTCGCCGCCGCTTGTGATAAGCTTACGGCTCACGGACAGAGTTCGCGATTCTATTTCTCGACAGACAGTGTGCGGGGGCTATTGCTCGTTGCGGGCCGGTCGCTTTGCGGGACAGGCACGGCGGTCTCCCGGCGCAGTGTCAATGAGCTTGGCGGCCCGGCCGCAAAAGCTGCGCGCGGTAAAGTGCAACAGCACGCGATTACTTGACGGCTAATGTGAAGGAGCGGAAGCGATGCGACATGCGAGAGTATGGTTGGGATTGTTACTGATCGCGTTGCTGCTCGGCGCGGCCTGCGTCAGCGGCGGCGATGGTAATAGCGGCACGACGAACGGCGGCGCGAGCACCGCACGCCGCAAGAAGGGGCCGAACGACCACATCAAGATCGGTTTCTCGATGGACACCTTGAAAGAGGAACGCTGGCAGCGCGACAAACAACTCGTCGAGCAACACGCCAAAGAGGTGGGCGCAGAGTTGATCGTGTCGGTGGCGAACGGCGACGACAAGTTGCAGATCAATCAAGCTGAGAACCAGTTGACGCAGCAGGTTGACGTGCTCATCGTCGCGCCGCACAACGGCGACATCGCCGCGCAGATCGTCGAATCGGCCCACCGGCAGGGCGTGCCGGTGATCAGCTACGACCGCTTGATCAAAAACTCGGACGTTGACCTCTACGTCTCGCATCAGGTCGTCAAAATTGGCGAGATGCAGGCGCAGTATCTGCTCGATCACGTCAACAAGAAGCCCGCGAATTTCGTCATCGTCGGCGGCTCGCCGACCGACAACAACGCGCTGCTCTTACATCAAGGGCAGATGAACGTGCTTAAGCCGGCAGTTGCTAGCGGCGCGGTGAAGATCGTGAAAGACGATTACGCGCGCGAGTGGCAGGCGAGCGCCGCGCTGAACATCGTGGAGAACGCGCTGACGCAGGCGAACAATCAAGTGGACGCGGTCGTCGCCTCGAACGACGGCACGGCGCGCGGCGCGGTGCAGGCGCTCGAAGGCCAAAACCTCGCGGGGCGCGTGCTGGTCTCCGGGCAGGATGCCGACCTCGCTTCGCTGCAATTGATCGTGCAGGGCAAGCAGACGATGACTATCTACAAGCCGCTGCAACCGCTCGCCTACGGCGCGGTGGACGCGGCCCTGAAACTCGCGCGCGGCGAAACGGTGCAGACCAACGACACCATAGACAACGGCTTCAAGAAAGTGCCCGCGTTCCTGTTTGAGCCTATCGCCGTTGATCGCAATAACATCGTCAGCACCATCGTCAAAGACGGCTACCAGACGCTCGACAAAATCTGCGCGGGCGTACCGGCGGATAAGTGTCCGAAGCAATAAGTAGGCAGTAGGCAGTAGGCGGTAGGCAGTGAAAAGCAGTTCTTCTTAACTGCCTACCGCCTACTGTCTACTGAGTTAAGAGATGAGCGAAGCGATCAACGACCGCGCGCCTTTTTTAGAGATGCGCGACATCACGAAGACGTTTCCGGGCGTGCGTGCGCTTGATGGCGTGACGTTCGACTTGGGGCGCGGCGAGTTTCACGCGCTCGTGGGCGAGAACGGCGCGGGCAAGTCCACCCTGATGAAGATTCTCGGCGGCGTCTACCCGCATGGCAGCTACGGCGGCGAAGTGTTGATCGAGGGCGCGGCACAACGCTTCAACGGCGTGCGCGATGCCGAAGCGGCGGGCATCGCCGTCATCTATCAAGAGTTGTCGCTCGTTAAAGATATGAGCGTCGGCGAGAACATCTTTCTGGGACGCGAGCCGCGCCGCTTCGGCATCATCCGTTGGGAAGAGCTTTATCGCCGCGCGCAAGCGTTGCTTGACGACCTGCGCCTGCCGATTGATCCGCACACACCGATCCGCAATCTTGGCATCGGGCAACAACAACTGGTCGAGATCGCCAAAGCGCTCTCGCATGAAGCGCGCATACTCGTCTTGGACGAGCCGACCGCCGCCTTGACCGACGCGGAAGTCGAGACACTCTTCGGCATACTGGATCGCTTGCGTGCGCGCGGCGTCGGCATGATCTACATCTCGCACAAGCTCGAAGAAGTGTTCCGCATGAGCGACCGCATCACGGTCTTGCGCGACGGGCGCACCGTCGGCACGGACGTGACGCGCAACTGGGACGAGCGCCGCATCATCGCGCGCATGGTCGGGCGTGAAGTGGGCGACATTTTCCCGACCGTGGATCACGCGCACGGCGAGGTGGTCTTCGCGGCGCGCAACATGTCGGTCGAAGACCCGAACGTCACGGGCAAGATGCTGGTCAAGGATGTCAGCTTCACGGTGCGGCGCGGCGAGGTATTAGGCATCGCGGGGTTGATGGGCGCGGGCCGCAGCGATCTGCTGATGGCGATCTTCGGCGCGCACGCGGGGCGCGTAACGGGCGCAATGGAAATTGAGGGCAAGCGCGTGCGCGTGACGAGTCCGCGCGAGGCGATCCGGCACGGGCTTGGTTTCGTCACGGAGGATCGC
>JANMAD010000367.1:0-2830 GCA_031359515.1 Acidobacteriota bacterium
TTCGAAACGATGCGCGTCCAACGCGCACTCGACGGCCGTTCTATTTTTCGTCCGCTGCAAACGTCCGCCACCGACCCGGTCTCCCGATGGCCAAAAACTTCGCCGATCCGCCGCGCGAGCAGATGCTCGAACGCTCGCTCCCACATAGCGTGGAGAGCGAGCGCGCCATCCTCGGCGCGATCATCCTCGATAACGGACTGGTCAATCAGGCCATCGAACTACTCAAGTCCGACGACTTCTATCAGCGCGCACACCAACTCGTCTTCCGGGGCATGATCGGGCTGAGCGAGCGCGGCTCGGAGATCAATCCGATCCTCGTTGGCGAAGAACTGCGCCGTGAAGGCTGGCTCGAACAGGTCGGCGGCGTCGCCTTCATCAGCGAGCTAACCTACGGGCTGCCGCACTTCACCAACGTCGCGGCCTACGCGAAGGTCGTTAAGGGCAAATCGATCCTGCGCCAACTCGTGCGCGTCGCCAACAAGATCACGAGTGAGGCATTGGAAGAAGAGGACGAGTCCGAGATCATCCTCGACCACGCCGAGCAGATGATCTTCGCGCTCGCCGACGAACGCACCCGCCAGGGCTTCACGCACATTCGTCCCGTCGCCGAGACCATTCTCGAAAAAGTACAAGAGATGTCCGGGCGCAACGTGATGCTGACGGGTCTCACCACCGGCTTCACCGAACTCGACACGATGACTTCGGGCCTGCAACCGTCCGATCTGATCATCGTCGCGGCCAGGCCGTCGATGGGGAAAACTTCATTGTGTTTGACGCTCGCGCAGAATGCGGCGATACAGGCGGGCGCGGTGGTGGGCGTCTTCTCGTTGGAGATGTCGAAGGAATCGTTAGTGATGCGCATGCTCTGTTCGGAGGGGCACGTGGACGCGCATCGTTTTCGTAGTGGCTTCCTGAACCGTGAAGAGTGGGGCCGGCTCGCGGGCGCGCTCGGCACTTTGGCCGAAGCGAAAATCTTCATAGACGACACGCCCGGCATCTCCGTGCTTGAGATGCGCGCGAAGTCGCGCCGCCTGGCGGCCGAGCAGAAGCGGCTTGACCTCATCATCGTGGATTACATGCAACTGATGGCCGGCTCGTCGCGCCGCGTCGAATCGCGCCAACAAGAGGTGTCACAAATCTCGCGCGAGTTAAAGGGGCTGGCCAAAGAGTTGAACGTGCCGCTCGTCGCGCTCTCGCAACTCTCGCGTGCGCCCGAAGCGCGCAGCGACCATCGGCCGCAGTTAAGCGACTTACGCGAGAGCGGATCGATTGAGCAGGACGCAGATGTGGTCGCGTTCATCTTCCGCGAGGAGCAATACAACCAGACGGAAGAGAACGCGGGTCTCGCGGAGATCATTCTCGCCAAGCAGCGCAACGGCCCGACGGGTGCGATCAAGTTGGCCTTCCTCAAAGAGTTCACCCGCTTCGAGAACATGTGGCGCGAGTAATTGCTAACCAACTCAAGCCCGTAGCACTCAACTCAATAGGCGCAACTTTCATGGGCTGATAGTCATACGACTGTTGGTCGCTTATCCGCCATGCTTGTCCGTTGACAAGCACGTGCGGCGTGCGGCACGCTGACGAATGAACAGATGTCTGCAACAAACAACGAAAACATAGTCGGGGAAGTTGAAGCGCACGGCGGGCGGCCGACGTGGGCCGAGATTGATCTGGATGCGCTCGCGGCTAACTTGCAGACGGTGCGGGCAATCATCGGCCCGGCGGTGAAAGTGATGGCCGTGGTGAAGGCCGACGCTTACGGGCACGGCGCGGTCGCGTGCGCGCAAAGGCTCGCGGGTGCAGGCGCGGACTGGTTCGGCGTGGCGTTGCCGGAAGAGGGCGTCGAGTTGCGCGCGGCCGGTATTGAGCAGCCGGTGTTGTGTCTCGAAGGTTTTTGGGCCGGGCAAGCGGCGTTGTGTCTGCGGCACAAACTCACGCCGCTCGTGTTCCGGCGTGAGATGGCCGAAGCGTTGGCGCATGCGGCGCGCGATGCGGGCGTCGTTGCCGATGTGCATGTGAAGATCGATACGGGGATGGGGCGACTCGGCGTGCGTCCCGATGCGGTGGCCGAGTTTGCCCGCGCGTTGAAAGCTTTGCCGCACCTGCGCGTGACGGGGTTGATGACGCACTTCGCGGCGGCGGACGACGCCATGCGCGATGATTTCACCGCAGCGCAGGTGGCGCGTTTTCACGCGGCATGTGCTGCGTTCCGCGCGAGCGGGCATGCGTTTGAGTTGGAAGATCTGGCCAACTCGGCCGGGACGTTCGCGCATCCGGCGGCGCGCGGGAACATGGTGCGGCCGGGCGGCGTGCTTTATGGTTTGTGGCGCGACGTGCTGCCGCCGCAGACGGACGGCGCGGCGTTACGCCCTGTGATGACTCTACGCACGCGCATCATGTTGTTGAAGTGGATCGCGCCGGGCGAGACGCTTGGCTATGGTTGCACGTTCACCGCCACCCGGCGGACGCTCGTGGCGACATTGCCGCTCGGCTACGCGGATGGTTATCCGCGCGCCCTCTCGAATCGCGGGCGCGTGCTGGTGCGTGACTGCGAGGCGCAAGTGTGCGGGCGCGTCTCGATGGATCTGACGCTGTTAGACGTGACGGATGTGCCGGGCGTCGCGGTGGACGACATCGTGACGCTGTTCGGCGTTGCCGGCGCACGAACGCTCCCCGTCGAAACGCTGGCGCAAACTGCCGGCACGATCTCTTATGAGCTGACGTGTGGCATCAGCCGCCGCGTGCCACGGCAGAACAGAGGTTAGAGGTCAGAGGTCAGGAAACTAGAGTGAGTTGCAATTGGGTGCGCCCGCGCTCATGAAGTCAGTAC
>JANMAD010000384.1:0-6763 GCA_031359515.1 Acidobacteriota bacterium
GGCATCCTGCCCGCTATGAGCGCAATAGCGCGAACAGTTGGACTCGCCTGTCGGCTCGTATGCGGGCAGGATGCCCGCGCTCCCGGCAATAAGCCCATGCCAACTCGTGCAAGCACAGGCAGTAGGTAGTTTTTCTGCAACCGCTTACTGCCTACTGTTGTTAACGATCCGCCACTTTGTTGTTGCCGCTCTGCAATTCCTTGAGCAACTGCTGCACGGCCATTTCCAGTTGCTGGTCGCGCCCCGCGAGCGTGTCTTCGGGCGTGTTCTCCACCAGCATGTCGGGCTGCACGCCGTAGTTCTCCATGTTGGTGCGCCCCTTGTCGGCCAGATAGACGCCCGTGCCGGGCGTGCGCACGGTCGAGCCGTCAATCAGCGAATAGCTGCCTGTGCCGATGACCGCACCCATCGTCGGCGTGCCGATCACTTTGCCCAAGCCGAGCGCGCGGAAGCCGGCCGGGAACATCTCCGCATTTGACGCCGAACGCCAGTTTTGCAAGACCACTTTCGGGCCGAAGAAGCCGGCGAAGGGCCGGGTCGTCGCCTCCGTCCCGCGCGGCTGCCAGACTTGATACTGACGTTGCACGAGCAGCGCAAGCAACTCTTGCTCGATGTTGCCGCCGCCGTTCCAACGCTGGTCTATGACCAACGCTTCCTTGTTATGATACGCGCGCAATTCTTTCTCGAAGCGACGCAGCGACGGCGGGTTCATCGCCTGTATGTGTAGATAGCCGACGCGCCCGCCGGAGAGTTTATCCACCATCTCGCGCCGCTGCTTCACCCAACGCTCGTAACGCAACTGGCTGAAGTTCGCCATCGTGGTCGGCTCGATGCGCGTGCGCCACGCGCCCTCTTCCGTCGCCTTGTTGTTAAAGGTGACGGCAACTTTGCGGTTCAGGCGATAGTTCAAGAGCGCCCAGTAGTTGTCGCCCGCCCGCACTGGCTTGCCGTCAAGCGCGATCAGATAATCGCCTAACGAAACCTTGACCCAATCTTTATCAGCGGGGCCGTCCTCGTATATGTGCGTGACACGATAACGCCCGGCTTGCGCGTCCGGCGTCAACTCGATGCCGAGATGGCCCGTTGCAGCCGCGCCCGGCTCGCGCCCGCCGGGCGGCGGGGCCGCGCCCGTGTGCGAGGCGTTCAGTTCGCCGATCATCTCGTTGATGATGTTCAAGAGTTCCTGCCGGTCGCCGACGTACTCGACGAGCGGGCGATACTTGGCGCGCATCGCGTCCCAATCGTAACCGTGCATCTGCGGATCGTAGAAGCGATACTTCATCGTGCGCCAGCCATCGTCGAACATCTGCGCCCACTCGGCCGGACGATCAATCTTCACGCGCGCCACGAAGTTGATGCGTCGCCGCGCCGCAGACGAAGCGCCGGATGAAGCGGCTGGCGCGCTGCTCGCCGCCGCGCCTGTCGCCGTTGCGGCCGCGGGCAACGCGACGGAATAGACCGCCGTGCCTTCACGGAAGAAGAGCGTGCGCCCGTCGCGCGCGATGTTCAGCCCACCGATGCCGCCGCCTTGCCCCGCGCCCGCGGCCGGCGTCTCTTGCTCGCCCCCGCCGCCCGCGCTCACGCCCGCGACGATGCGCGTCAGACGTTTACCATCCTCTTGAATTGAATAAACGACGGGCACGCTCGCTTGCCCGGCCGGTTCGCTCGTGACGAAGACAATCGTGCGCCCGTCGGGCGAGATGTCGTAGCTACCGATAGGGAACGGCATGCGCGTCAACTGTTTCGTGCGCCGCTTCAGCCCTACCCAGTCTATGTTTATCGGCTTGACGGGCGGGCGCGCTCCGCCCGCTTGTCGCCGCGTCATGGCGGCCGATGCGCCGCCTTCACCCGCCGCCCCTTGCTCGGCCTGCGCGGCGGCTTCCGCTTCGGCGCGCTCTTCCGCATCATCCGGATCACGGTCGAGATGTTCGAGCGCGACGGAATAAAGTTGCACGGACGGCGACCCGCCTTGCCCTGTCTGCGTGCTATCGTTGCGCGCGAAGTAGAGCTTGCGGCCGTCGGGCGCGAACTGCGGCCCCTGCTCGTTGAAAGATTCAAACGTCACTTTTTTCTCATCACCGCCGGTGGCCGGGATGAGATAAATGTCGGTCGTGCGCGTGAAGTCGGGTTTGGTGAACGCGAGCCACTTGCCGTCGGGCGACCACGCGGGCGTGCCGATGTTGCCGAAGCGCGACGCGCTCAACTCTTTCGTCTCTTTGCTGGCGACGTTGACGACACGCAGTTTGCTGTCGGAAGCACTGAAGGCGATCTGCGTCGAATCGGGCGACCAGTTGTAACCGTTCTTGAGCGCGTCCAAGTCGGTCAGCTTCTGCGCTTCGCCTGCGCCATCAACCGCGATGACGTAAAGCTCTTCGCGCCCGCTCCGGTCGGAGATGAAACTGATCCACTTGCCGTCGGGTGAATATTCGACATCGCGTTCACGCGCGGGACTATCGGTGAGTTGGCGCAAATCGCCCTCTTCGACCGGCGCGGTGAAGACTTCGCCGTGGATCGAGAAAGCGATACGACGCGAGTTGGGCGCAAGCTCGTAATCATCCACTTGCGAACTGAAGTCGCGCACCTCGCTCAAGCTCTCCTGCGTCTCGGCGGCAATGTCGAAGTGCAAAGGCGTCACGCGCTTGCTGCTCACGTCCAACTTCTCGATGCCGAAATCATGCTCGAAGACGATGGTGCGACCGTCCGCGCTGATCGCGGGCCAGCGCACGTCGCCCTGTTTGAAAGCCGTGATGCGCTCGGCCTTGCCGCCGTTCTCGCTGACGCGCCAGATGTTCGTCAGCCCCGCGCCGTCGCGGTCGCTGACGAAATAGATGAAGCCGTCGCGCGCCCACATCGGCCACGAGTCCAGCCCGTCGAAGTCAGTCACGTTCGTAAACTTCTGCGCGGCGATGTCCGCGATCAGCACGTCCGATTGATATGCGCCGCGATAATATTTGCGCCAGTAAGACTGCGCCTTCTGGTTGTAAGCGAGCCGCCGCCCGTCGGGCGAGTAAGACGCTTGCACGCCCATGTCCGTGCCCGCGCTTTGCGGCATGCCGCCCGTCGTCGCGACGGTGTAGAGTTTCGGCATAAAATCCTCGCCGCGATTCGACGAGAAGAGGACGGCGCGACCGTCGGGCGTCCAATTGAGCACCGTGTCGTCGGCCGAGTTGAAGGTCAACTGCTGCACCGTGCCGCCCATCGCGGGCATGATGTAGACATCGAGATTGCCATTCCGCTCCGACGAGAACGCGATCCACTTGCCGTCGGGCGAGAAGCGCGGATACACGTCGCGCGCCTTGTGGACGGTGAGGCGCTGAAGGTTGTGCCCGTCCTCGTCGGCCGTCCAGATGTCGCCCAGATAGCTGAACGCGACGTGCCCTTGAAAGTAGTGTGGATAGCGGACGAGCCGCGCCTCGCGCCCGGAGGCGATAGCAGCGGCGGCCATAATGATTGCGACGAGAACTAACGGGTAGATTTTTTTCATGGTCGTTTAGCAGATCATTCACGCAATAGTAACGCCGCTCCGCAAGCGGAGCAGTCACATGCAGGTTGATTGGTATAGGTGTGCGGGCCGGCGACCCGCGCGACATCAGGAGTTGCCCGCGCATTGTAAATGAAGTGCGGGCGCGTGCGCCAGAGCGTGGCAGGCTATAACGACCACGAACTTTGGGGCGGTAGTCTGCGCAGTGAACCTATCGCTAAATCGAAACACGCGCGTTAGGGACAGAAAAAAACATCATCCACGAGACCACACGAAGCAACACGAACAAACGCCAAGCACGTTCGTGTGGTTGGCTTCGTGTCGTTTCGTGTGATTTCGTGGATCATTTCTTCTGCTGTCTCAATCTCGTGTGCTTTGTTTTGGCGCGTCTTCACTGCTGCCCGCCTTGAATGATCAACTTCTCCGGCGGCAACATTGCGGGCTTGCCGAGATGTTGATAACAACGCCCCGTGCCGCGCACGCGCCGCTGGCAAGGCGTGCCCTTCTTTGTCCGCGCCCCGCAGATGGAGATGATCTCGTTCGGATCGGTGGGTCGCTCAGTCGCCGTGCCGTCGGGGCCGTATGCGATGGGCGCGGGCTGCGCGCTATTAGTTGATGTAGTCGCCACGCTTGTATCTGTGCGCGGCGCGGACAGGGCCGAGCCGCCCACGATGACGAGTGGGGGTGGGGCGGGTCGCATGGCGCGGCCCGCACCGAAGCCGAGACCGGCGAGCAACGCGCCAGCGAGCAGAGGCTGTGTGATCCGACCGCGCCGGAAACGCGGCGCACAGTTGGGGCAGAAGCGGCGACTCGTCCACCAACGCCAGCGTGCGCGCTCGATGCGTGCGCCGCACTCGACGCAGAAGTTTGGTTTGTACATCGCGAGCAACTCCTTTCGGGTGAGGGCGCGGAGGCATGCGCGCCGCAAAAGGACAGGCGTGCAGTTGAGCCAATGCACGACGTTTTGTGCCAGACCGGCGAGGACTGGCTGAGCGCGCGTGATTATACGGCCGCCGAGCTTGAGCCGCCGGTAAAAATTTACTCCGCCGCGCCGGGTCACGCATGAGAACTGCGTAGGATGAAAGTCTTGCCTTTGTTTCACGCACTACTGCTTGTTGCATACACGGAACGAGCGTGTTATAGTCTGCCGCACTCCCGAACCGTCGTGGCTGCGCTGTGCGGCCATGGTTCGTATATCGTCGCGTCCCGCCGCCGCAAGGTGAAGCCATGCGTTTGAAACTCTATTGCAATCGCTACGGGCACTTCAAAGACGCGCTGGTCTGTTCGGTCAATTGCGTCTATCGCACGCGCTGCCGCGACTTCGCGCTCTTTTACGATGAGCGCCGCGCGGAGGTGGATACGGTGGTCGCCGACTACTACGCCGCCCGCCGCGCCGGCAGTAGCGCGGCGACGCAGACGCGCACACTGCCTGTCATTGCGCCGGTCGCGCAGGCGGTGGACATGCGCGAGTTAATTCGTCTGGAGGTTAAGCGAGAGATGGCCGAAGTTATGTTTATCTGGATCGATAAAGATTCACGCGCGGAGTTGCTCGAACAGGAAGAGGTCTTACGTCGCGCCGCGCGCGGACAGAAACCCATCACTATCTACAAGGTCGCGCAAGAGATGGAGTTGCGTTTCCAACTCGTGCCGCGCAAACGCATCGAGAAGATGAAGCGCGCCGTCGCCGTCGAAGCCGAGCGCACGGCCGCGCGCCGCGCACGCCACACAACGGCCAAGCCCGCGCCGCTCGCGGCCGTGCCGGCCATCGAACAGGACGAGCCGGCCCTGAGCGCCACGCCCACGCGCCGCCCGCGCCGCCGCGCTGCCTAGTTCGCTCACTACCTATATGGTAGCCACGCTGCTGTTCACCGCAGAGACGCGGAGGGGGCGCAAAGAACCGCAGAGAACTGCTCTGCTCTGCGCCCCTCTGCGTGATCTCCGCGTCTCTGCGGCGGTGAGACTCACTTAACCAAGCGCGCACACCCCGCGCGCTCCGCTTCTACTCTCACGCACTGAAAGCAACGCGCCGCCCGCTCGTTGCAACCAAACACGGTCGCCCCGCCGTTCTCTCGCGCCGCTTGCCAAGCGCCCGTGTGGATTTGCATACTAGCGGCGCTAACATGCGCTTTTATTTTAATGATTCAGCTTCATCCGTTTAAGCCGATGCTCCGAAAATTACCACTCGCCAGCGCGAGCCTGCTCGTCCTCTTCAGCCTGTGCGCGATTGCTGCGGCGCAGACCGTGGACGATGATGAGACTGTCCGCGTCAAGTCCGATCTCGTGCTGCTCAACGTCGGCGTGGCCGATGCGAAGGGGCGGCCCGTGCTTGATCTGGCGCGCGGCGATTTCGTTGTCTATGAAGACGGCGTGCGCCAAACGATCACCAACTTCGAGCCGACCGAGACGCCTTTCAGCCTCGTGCTGCTGCTCGATATGTCCGGCTCGACGCTCAACTTCCGTACCTCTCTGAAACAAGCCGCCACGCGCTTTCTCGACGCGCTCGGCCCCGCAGACCGCGTCGCCGTCATTACCTTCCACGCGGCCAAGAAGAAAGGGCAGGCGGAGGATAAGATCGAAACGCTCGCGCCCTTTACCGACGACCGGCGCAAGATGGCGCGGGCCATCGAACTGGCCGAAGGTCAGGGCGCGACCAACTTCTACAAGGCGCTGCAATACTCGCTCAAGGAACTTACTAAGGAAGGCAAACGGCGCAAGGCCATCGTCGTCCTGACCGACGGCATTGACACCGAACTGGATCAACAGGATCGCATCCTGACCGGGAATGCCACGACCAGCGAACAAGCGTTGGCCGCCATCAAGCCTGACGCCAGCCCCATGCTGAACACGGTCTTAAACGCCGCCGACCGACAAGGCGTCACCATCTACCCGATGGCTCTGCCCTCCGGCGACCCGAAGAAGTTCGAGCCGCTCACGCCGCCGCAGGCTGCCAAGTATGCGGCCGCGCGCACGCGCCTTGAGACGCTGGCCAACCGCACGGGCGGGCAACTCCACGATGTCTATCGGCTCGAAGACATGGGCCGCATCTACGCGCAGGTCGCCGCCGAGATGCGCACGCTCTACAGCATCGCCTACCAGTCCACTGGCCCCAAACGAGACGGCAACTGGCGCGCGATCACGATTCAAGTCACCCGACCCGAATTCATCGCTCGCACACGCCCCGGCTACTACGCGAAGTGAGATAAGCGTCGCTTGACACTCGCGCAAACCAACTCTTATAGTTTTCGCTCCACACACAAGCACCCGTAGCTCAGTTTGGATAGA
>JANMAD010000397.1:0-2923 GCA_031359515.1 Acidobacteriota bacterium
CGCGCTCCGGCAAAGTCTGACCGCTTCCCTTACCGCGTTTTGGTGGAAGTCTTTTCCGAGAGTATCCAGTCGTTCGGATCAAGCTCCACTTTCTTCGGCCGCTTCGGCAGTTTGATCGTGAAGGGCGTCTGCGGGCCTAAGGCGTGGACGGTGCCGCGCGCCGTTTGATTCCCGTCGAAGGAGAACACGAGCGGCAGCGGCATGAACCAATCGTCCGGCACGTTCTCCTGTGTGATGTTGCCGCTGATCAAGACCGACCCGTCCGGCTGATCTTGCAGTTGATATTCCAGTTGATACGAAGGCAGACCTGACTGATAGACCCACTGATTGAAGAACCAGTTGAGGTCTTGCAGCTTGTATTTCTGCGCAATAGGCGTCTTGGCGAAGTGCGCGTTGGCGACAGCGCGAAAATCATCGGTCGAGGCAAAGCCGTCGCGATATTGATTGACGAAATCAGTCATCATCGCAAAGAAAGCTTGATCGTCGCCGCTGGCCGGATTGGACATGAGAAAGTGGAGCATGCGCAACACGAGCGCGCCCTTGTTGTAGACGAGCGCCTGATACGCGCCAAACGTCTTGCTGGTGCTGAGCCGGTGGCCGAGGATGATGGGGCCCACGTCGTTGAGTCGTCCTTTGCCCAGTCCCGTGCGCGTCACTGGCGGCTCGCGCAGCGAACGGCGCATGTTGCCGAGTAGATCGTTGCGATCACTCATGCTGCCTCTGAGACCGGTGTAGAGCAGGCCGGAGTATTCGGCAAAGCCTTCGCTTAGCCACTGATCGCGATAAGAACGCCACGCGACCACGTCACCCCACCATTGATGCGCCGTCTCGTGCGCGATGAAAAGGTAAGTATATTTATTCGCGTGGTCGGTCGGCGGGATCATCAGCATGCTCGGAAAGCCCTGCCCGAAGCTGAACGGATGAAACGTCGCGCCAAACACCGGGTAAGGGTACTTGCCGAACAGCACACTGAAATAGCGCACTGAGTTGTCCAACTCGGCGAGAATGAAGTCTTCCTTGATCGGCAGATACGCGCCGGGCAGCGAGTTGAACTCGACAGGGATCGGCTCGCCGCCCTTGTCCCATTTCACCATCTGCGTGTGCCGCACAAACGGCCCCAACGCGAAAGTCGCGAGTGGGACGGGCTGCGGCATGTGATACTTCGTGATCAGAAAAGCTTTGTCCGCCGCGTCTGGTTCTTCGCTGACGCGCTGGCCGACGCTGGCGACGTGATAGCGTTTGCGATGGTGGAAGGTGAGATCGAAAGTCGCGCGGTCGAGATAGCCGTGGCGCGGATACCAATCGGTGGTGGACGCCGGATAATAACAGTCCGGGATAATATCCGCGTCCATGATGAAATCGCCGGCCAAGGCCAGATCGAACTCCAACTTCTCGCCGACCTGTGGGGCGCGCGGCAAGAACACGGTCAGCCCGCCTTCCCAATCCTCCTGCACCGCCGCCAACTCCACGTCGCCCAAGCGCGCGGATTTGAGGCGCAGTTGTTTCTTCAGACGCCGGTCGCCGTACTCGCCGAGCGATTCCCCGATCTGAAAAGTGAGCGCACGCAGATTAGGCGCAGACACCTGTGCCGTTATGTGCGCGCCCAATTTGAGTTGGCTTGTCGGCTCGCGCAAATCCAGATCAAGTTTGCAATCGGTCACATCGATCAGATTGTGGACATCAGAGTATTCGACTGTCCGGCGTTGATAATCTTCGAGCGCATAGAACGCCAGCCAGACATCGTTGCCGTAGAGCGGCCCCTGATACGAATAGATGATGCCCTTCTCGCCGCCGTTGAGCGCGAAGTTCGCGACCGGGATGCGCGCTTGCTGATCGAGCAGGAAGCTGAAATTGTCGCGCTTGCCGCCCGCGAAGTTGGCAAAGAAGAAGCCGGGCCGCTCGCCGTTCAGGAGCGAGAGCGCGATACGCGCGGACAGGTTCGCGCCCGTCTCTTTCAACGTCTGCGCGTCCGCTGCGGCCAATAGCTTTTGCGCGCGTTCGTTGGCGGCCGTATTCATCTGCCGGTTCGCGCCGATGCGCGCGAACGTGTCGTCGCTGAAGCGCAGCACGGCCGTCTTGAAATCCGATTCGACGACATCAGTGCCCAAGAGTCGGCGGACGTTCTCCTGCTCGAACTTGTTGGGCGGCACTTCGGCGCGGAACGTCCCCTGCCCGATGAAGACGGCACCGGTGAAACGGTCTGCGACCGGGGCCGTGAAATAGAAAGTGCCGTCGAAAGTCATCACCACGCGATCACGCTGTAGCGTCAGCCCCTTTGCTTCCGCCGCGCCGCCCGTGAGCGCAGCCGCTTTAAGCTGGTCGTAAAGCTCTCTGCCACCGGCTGAAACATTTGCTTGCGCAAACACGGCCGGCACAGATAGCAACCCGGCAGCTAATAACAGGCCCAAAGAAATATATCTGCTAACGGATCGCAACGTGAGAACGATCATGATAAGTCGCCTTCAAAGTCGGGTGGTCAGGAACAGGTAAACGTTAGAGGTTAGCTGCTAACGCACGGTGCGCGGTGCGAAAAGATACTATGAGAAAGTACCGGTGAGTGCAAATGTTAAGGTCAGCACCGCCTGCTGCAAGCCGGCGGGTCGGCGGAGGGATGAGGGATGAATCAGACGAAATT
The DNA here is from genome assembly GCA_031359515.1 of Acidobacteriota bacterium. Classification (GTDB taxonomy): domain Bacteria; phylum Acidobacteriota; class Blastocatellia; order Pyrinomonadales; family Pyrinomonadaceae; genus QHXQ01. Next base: position 2,636 of record JANMAD010000397.1, read on the forward strand.
GGTCTTTCATTCATCCTTCACGCCGTCTCTTACTCTGCATCCGCGTAAAGCCGATCAATTGTGGCGCGGTACTTTTCATCAACGACGCGCCGTTTGATCTTGAGCGTGGGCGTCATCTCGCCGCCTTCGATGGTGAGTTCGCGTTCGAGCAGCGCGACGCGTTTGACGCGCTCGTACTTCGACAGATCTCCGCACTGCGCGTCCACCTGTCGCTGCATGAGATCGAGGATGCGCGGGTCGGCGCATAGTTCGGCGGGGGTGCGCGCCGCGATGCCCTTGTGCTGCGCG
>JANMAD010000421.1:0-3039 GCA_031359515.1 Acidobacteriota bacterium
GCGTCGCAGGGCGCGGGCTGCACTGCGATGTTCTCAAACTGCGGCGCAACTAATTCATCGTCGCTACTTGCGGCGCGCAACTGCGCGAGCGTGTCGGGGCACATCAGCACGCGCTTGAGTTGCCAACCATGTTTAAGATAGATGGCGAGCGTCGCGCGAAATTGCTCAAGCTGCTTCATCGCATCTGTCCTGCCTCAACCTCTTTCGTTCGCTCCCGACTCCTGTTAGCATAGCGCAAAATTTTGCGGCGCGCTGAACGAGAACGTGCGTGACCGCGCACGAAGGCCACGGACAACGACAAGCCCGCATGCGTGATCGCACCGATTCGCTCAATTCAGCTACTGGCGCGCATGAGTTCACCGCTTCGCCTTTCTACCGCGCGCTCGCACGGCGCGGGCTGACGGTCGCGGACATTTGCGATCTGCGCGACGCGGTGTCGCGCCGTCTGCTCGCTGAATACGGGGCGATGTTTCTGGCCGCGGACAGCGTGCTAGTGCCACCCGCGTGCGTGTTTCATAACGCCGCCGAGGTCGAAGCATTTCAGACGGCAGCGCAACCAAGCGCGACGCTCTTCGGCAACGCAACCATTGAACTGCAACCGACTGCGCTGGCCGCGCTCTTGGCCGCGCGCACAGAAGTTCAGGCGGTGGGTCTCGACATCACGCCGCGCGGCGGCGCGGAAGCAGCGCGCCGCAGTTACGCGGACACGTTGCGCTTGTGGGCCTCGCGCGTCGAGCCGGCGCTCAATCACTGGTTAGCGCAGGAGCGTCTGACCGCAGATGAGGTCGCGCATGTGCTAGGTCTCACGCCGGCCGCGCAGGTCGCCGCCGTGCTTGCGCTCGAAGCGCGCGGGCTGTTTTGCAGTAAGGACTTCGCGAAGTCGATCCTCTATTCGGTGGCTGCGCCCGGCGCGTCGCAGCACCTCGCGCTCGTCGCATTCGACGTGGTGGAGTTTACGAACGCGCCGGTGCGCGCTATTCTGGCGCGGCACGGCTGGTTTCAAACCGTGCGCAGCGACCTGCCGCACTTTACTTTTCTTGGCGTTCGTGAGAAAGAGTTGCGCGGCTTGGGTCTGCGCCGCCACGTCGAACAGGGGCAGACATTCTGGCTGCCTGCGGTCACTTGAATCATTCACCAGACATAATTTAGTCAACCCCGAAGGAGAAGCACATGAACACCTGCGCATCATGCGGCACGAACAATATTGACGGCACGAAATTCTGCGTGCAATGCGGCGCGGCGCTCGCGCCCTCGCCCGGCGCTTGGCGCACGCCGACCGAAGAACTGAACGCGCCCGCCACCGGCAGCACGCCCAGACCCACGAGCAATTATCCGCCGACGGCCGCGCCGACCCCTTACATGTCGCAGCCTATGCCATCGCAACCGCTCGCCTACGGCCAGCCCACGCAACCTACCGCATTTGGGCAACTGCGCTACGCGGAGTGGGGCGAACGCGCGCTCGGCGCATTGATTGATTACGGCATCAGCCTCGGCATCATGATAGTGCTGTTCATCGTCTTCGGCGTGCTGGCCGGCATTGGCGGCGCGGTCGGCGGCGGCGGCGATGGCAATCCGCTGCTCGGCGGCGTTATCTGTTTCGGGACGGTCATCGGCTTCCTGTCGCTCTTCGGCTTCGGCATCTACAACAAGATTTACCTCGTCAGCAAACGCGGCGCATCCATCGGGCAGAACTCCCAACACCTCAAGGTCGTTGACGCGGCGGGCAATATCCCGTCCATCGGCACGTTGATCCTGCGCCTGCTGGTGCAGAGTGGTCTCGGCCTCGTGCCGATGGTCGGCGCAGTCCTCGTGCTCGTTGATCTGCTGTTCCCGCTCTGGGATGAGAAGAAGCAGACCATTCACGACAAAGCGGCCAGCACCTTCGTCATCAAGACAGCGTGAGCGCACAACTGTACATTTCAACCGCACGAGGCCGGGCCTTCCTTAACCGGCCCGGCTTCGTGCCCGGCCTCACCGGCGCACTGCTGCTCGCGCAGCTATTCGTGCTGCGCGCAGTGGCGTCAGCCGATCTCAACTCGGTCACGTTCGCGGGGCACGCGCTTCACTGGGACTGTTGGTTTCGCCAACGCTTCAGCATCCCCTGCCCGACCTGCGGCATGACCCGCAGCTTTCTGCTCACGCTTCAAGGGCAATTCAATCAGGCCGTGCAACTCAACCCGGCCGGGCCGCTGCTCGTCCTCGGTCTCTGCATACTCGGCGGCGCGCTCTTATCAATTATGCTCTGCGCGCAGACGCAAAAGGGCGAGGCAATAGCGGCGCGTCTGCGGCAACATCTGCGCTTCGGCGCTACCGTCTATGCCGGACTATTTATTGCCATACTGCTGGCGCACTGGGTCGGAGATATCTGGCCGCGCTAGTTCACCGCTCTCTTGTTCCAGCAAGCATTCATTCTGCCTCTTAACTTTTTGTCGCGCTTGGTGCTACACTCCGGCGTAGCCCGGACAGTACGTAAAAGCTTACGTCTGTTGTTTCTCCCCGTCCCGTAAAAGGATTAAAGGTTAAAGCCTCTCGCCACCCGACGAGCGCGTTGGTGTCTGTTACCTTCCTCGCGCATAGGCCCGTCGGGTAGGAACGAGAGACCCTTTCCCCTGAAAGAGGGTTTCTCCATGCACGTCCCCCATCTGATCGCCAATCGCTTCCGCGTCGAACGTGAAATCGGCCGGGGCGGCATGGGCACGGTCTACCGCGCCACACACCTCGGTCTCGAACGCACCGTCGCCGTCAAAGTCTTAAAGCCGGAGTTTGCTGCCGACCCCGATGTCGCCGACCGCTTCATGCGCGAGGCGCGCACGATGGCGCGGCTGCGGCACACGGGCGCGGCCATGATCTTCGACGCGGGTCGTCTGCCCGACGGTCGTCCCTACATCGTCATGGAGCACGTCGAGGGCGCAACGCTCGCCGACACGCTGACGACCGAAGAGCGGCTCTCGCCGCAACGCGCCGTCGAGATCGCGCTGGCCATCTGCGACGTGCTGGCGGAAGCGCACGCGCTCGGCATCGTCCACCGCGATCTCAAAC
>JANMAD010000305.1:0-3478 GCA_031359515.1 Acidobacteriota bacterium
CGTTTGGTGCGATCAATTCTGGGATCGGTGATATTGCTAAAATGCTCGATGAGCGTGCTGGGCCTTTGCTGCTTCATTAGAGACCTCCGTGACAAATAGAGAAGTCTCCATCCTACAAAATTTAAGATGCTCTCGCCCTAGATTGAAGTTGGCACACTATAGGCACACAAAGCAGAAACGGGCAGCTCGCAAGCTGCCCGTAACTAGTTGATTTAATTGATGGCCAGGGACGGAATTGAACCGCCGACACCCTGATTTTCAGTCAGGTGCTCTACCAACTGAGCTACCTGGCCATGCGTGGAAGGGCGCAAGTATAGGGATTCGAGCCAGCGACTGTCAACTGATATAGCCTCGTGCGATGTTTGTCGAATTAGTCACAAAAAGTGGTTGACAATTTAGCTTCGATGTATATAATCGCTCGCGTTGAAGGATGGGCTGATAGCCATTGCCAGCTTGTCGCAAGACAACATCCGAGACAAAACTTAGATGCCCGCCTCGTGCCGGCTTGGACGCCAAAGCGCCCCCCGCATTGCAACATCCAAGCCGGCACAGCTTTTCTCGCCACTAACTTTCATCCCATATTTGCCCGTTAGATCGCTGCCCGCTCGAATAATAATTCAGCCTGCTCGCGCGCTTCACGCAGCACATCGCCCTCGGACATGCTGAGCAATTCCCCTGCGCGCAAGACCAGACGACCATCAATCAATACATCGCGGACATCGCTCGCTGCGGCCGCATACACGATGCTGGAGACAACGTCCGGGCGCGGCGTCAGGTGTAGTCGCGCCAAATTCAAGATAGTGATATCGGCGCGCTTGCCTACTTCGAGACTGCCGAGCTCGGTTTGCAAGCCGAGGGCACGCGCGCCCGCAACGGTCGCCAAACGCAAGGCGTGGCGGGCGGGCAGTGTGTCCGCGCCCCGGCGCACTTTTTGGAGCAGGGCGGCCGTGCGCATCTCCGTGAACATGTCGAGCCGGTTGTTGCAGGGTGCGCCGTCCGCGCCGAGCGAGACGGAGATGCTACGCTCAAGCATCTCCGCAATGGGCGCGAGGCCCGACCCTAATTTCAAATTCGATGAGGGACAATGAAGCACGTGCGTGCCGGTGCGCGCGAGGATGGCCAACTCTTCCTCGTTCACGTGGACGCAATGCGCGAGCGCGACGTACGGTGCGGCGAGCCCGACCATGTTCAGGTAAGCGATGTTACGCTGCCCCGTCGCCGCTTCGACCATCTCTATCTCCGCGCGATTTTCTGAGGCGTGCGTATGCACCAGCACGCCTTGCTCGCGCGCGAGTTGCGCGACCCGTTCGAGCAACTCACGCGTACAACTGACGGCGAAGCGCGGCGCGAAGCAACAGCGCACGCGGCCGTCTGCGCACCCGTGCCACTCTGCGATCAACGCAAGCGATTCGTTAATCGAATCGTTAGTCTGTTCGTGCAGCGCGGCCGGCACGTCGTCGCCCGCATCCATCATGCATTTGCCTACAGTGGCGCGGAAGCCCGACTCCGCCACCGCACGGCAGACCTCAGCCGTGTGGTTGACCGTCTCCATCGTCAGCGCGCAAGTTGTGCCGCCCTTGATCATCTCCGCGATGCCAAGCCGCGCAGACGCACGGACGGACGCAGCCGTATGCGCTGCCTCTAATGGCCAGACGCGCTTCTTCAGCCAGTCAATCAGCGGCAGATCGTCGGCCGCGCCGCGGAAGAGTGTCTGACAGAGATGTATGTGGGTCTGGATGAAGCCGGGCAGGACGGCGCAGCCGCGCGCCTCTATGATCTCGTCCGCGCGGTCTGTGATCTCACCGATGGCGGCAATACGGTCATCACGCACGAGCAGATCACCCGTGCGAATCGAATCGTCGTCGTCCACTGTGACGAGCGTGCCGCCCTTAATGAGAATTGATCCTGCCATCACAGTCCAAGTTAGACTCAAGCGTAGAATGGGCCGCGCAGATTATGCGCGCCGACATGCCACGTGTAAAGACACGCACGAGCCGCCAACAGCCGCGTGCGCAAACAAGCGCACAGGGCCGTTGGCGGCTGGGTGTGCCGGTGAATTGTCCTTACTTCTTGCTGGTCGCGGCCGTCTCGGCCTTTTCGGTCTTGTCAGCCTTCTCTTCCGGGACTTCCCGCATAGGAATACCAAGCGCGACGCGCACTTCGTTCTCGATGCGCAAGCGCATCCCCGCATCGTCCTTGAGCGTCTGCTTGGAGTTCTCGCGCCCTTGACCAAGCCGCTCGCCCTTGTAAGAGAACCATGCGCCGGCCTTCTCGACGACCTTATGCACAACCGCCAAGTCCAGCACGTCGCCCTCGCGCGAGATGCCTTCGCCATACATAATGTCGAACTCGCACTCGCGGAACGGCGGCGCGACCTTGTTCTTCACCACCTTGACCTTCGTGCGATTGCCCACCACGCGGTCACCATCTTTGATCGCGCCGATGCGGCGTATGTCGAGCCGCAGGCTGGCGTAGAACTTGAGCGCCCGCCCGCCGCTCGTCGTCTCCGGTGAACCGAACATGACGCCGATCTTCTCGCGTATCTGGTTGATGAAGATCAAACTCGTGTTCGACGAAGAGACCACCGCCGTCAGTTTGCGCAGCGCCTGCGACATGAGCCGCGCCTGCAAACCGGGTAAGCTGTCACCCATCTCGCCGTCCAACTCCGCGCGCGGCACGAGCGCCGCCACCGAGTCGATCACGATCACATCCACGCCGTTCGAGCGTACCAGCGCCTCCGTGATCTCCAACGCCTGCTCGCCCGAATCGGGCTGCGAGATCAGCAAGTCGTCTATGTTGACGCCGAGTTTGCCGGCGTACTCCGCGTCCATCGCATGCTCCGCGTCAATGTAAGCCGCGACGCCGCCCACCTTCTGCGCTTCGCTGACGATATGCAACGCCAGTGTCGTTTTGCCCGAACTTTCCGGGCCGTAAATCTCAATCACGCGCCCGCGCGGGACGCCGCCGATGCCGATGGCCGCATCGAGCGACAGCGACGTGGTCGAGACGGAAAGCACGTCCGCGACCTCGCGCTCGCCCAAGCGCATGATCGAGCCTTTGCCAAATTTCTTTTCGATGTTTAAGAGCGCCGCTTCGACCGCCTTGCCGCGATCCGCGCTGAATCTGTCAGCCATTGCACCTATCACTTTCTTCGTCCTCTCTTCTCGCGTCGTTGTGAATCCTGCCGGTCTCTAAGAACCGGCGGGCAGTATAGCACAGACAACGCAAGAATGGAACGTCGTTTCACACATGCAACAAGATTTATTTTCACCGTTAGCTGGTGAGGTTCGCGCCGCGCCCCGCCGGGCGGCATCTACGCGGTTTCAAAGACGCGCGCAGGATACGCCAAAAGCACTCTATCGCTCAACTCAAAACCACGCTCTCTCAAGAGACTGCGCCTTCTTCGCGTCCGGCTTTGCGCCTTTGCGTCTTTGCGTGAGACTCAGACGCACAAAAGAAGAACCTCACGCAAAGACGC
>JANMAD010000496.1:0-2914 GCA_031359515.1 Acidobacteriota bacterium
TCTTCCGGCAACCGGAGTTGGCCGCGACGTTTCGGCGTCTGCAAACGGGCGGAGCGCGCGAGTTTTACGAGGGCCAGACGGCGCGGCTGATCGCGGCCGATATGAAACGACATAACGGCTTGATGACGCTCAACGATCTGAGCGGCTACGTTGCGAAAGAGCGCGTGCCTGTGCGCACGACTTATCGCGGCAATGAGATCATCTCGATGCCGCCGCCTTCGTCGGGCGGTGTGATTTTGATCGAGATGCTGAACATGCTGGAAGGTTATGATCTACGCGCGATGGGTTGGTCATCAGCCGACCGTTATCACGTGACGGTTGAAGCGATGCGCCGCGCTTATGCCGACCGCGCAGAGTATCTGGGCGATGCCGACTTCGCTAAAGTGCCCGACGCCGGGTTGATAGATAAAGCTTATGCGGCGCGTCTGCGCGGCACGATCAACATGGAGCGCGCCTCTACGAGCGACAAAGTGCGCGCGGGCAATCCGCCCGGTTCGGAGTCCGCCGAGACAACGCACTTCACTATCGCCGACCGCGATGGCAACGTCGTTGCCAACACCTACACGTTGAACGGTTCTTACGGTGCGAAGGTCGTGGCGCACGGCACGGGCTTTCTGTTGAATAATGAAATGGACGATTTCGCGGCCAAGCCGGGCACGGCGAATATGTACGGGTTGATTCAGGGCGAGCGCAACGCGGTCGCGCCGCGCAAACGGCCGCTCTCAGCCATGACGCCGACGATGGTGTTGCATCAGGACGGCTCGTTCTGGTTCACCGTCGGCTCGCCCGGTGGTTCGACGATCATCAATACGGTGATGCAGGTTATCACCAACGTGATTGATTTCGACATGAACATACAACAGGCGATTGATGCGCCGCGCGTACATCATCAATGGTTGCCGGATGAGCTGGCCTTCGAGCCTTATGGTTTGTCTGCTGACACTGAGCGAATATTGAAAGCGCGCGGGCATCAGTTGTTCGTCCGCCCGAATGCGGGCTGGACGACCGGCGGCGGTTATATGGGCGATGCGCAGGGCATCATGATCGAGCCGCAGACGGGCGTGCGGCTCGGCGCAAGCGACTCGCGGCATGAAGGCGTCGCGCTCGGCTATTGAAGAGTTATCATCTTTGCCTGCAACCTTGTAAGTTCATCACTTAGATCAAAAGAGGAATGCTCTGATGCCGTTCAATCGAGCGCGACGACGCTATAGCACGTTTGCTTTGCTCGCAGCTTTGCTTAGCCAGTTCGTGCTGTTACCAGCAAAAGCGGCGACCGATCCGCCCGTGCCGTTGTTGAGCATCACTCCGGCCGCGCCCGTGTTCAGTGACGATGAGCGGCGCGCCGAGTTGACTGCACGGCGGGCGCGGGTGGCTGAAGAGATCGGGCCGGGGGCGGTGCTGGTGCTGTTCAGTGGCGAGCCGCGCGTCTATGCGGGCGACGTGGATTATGAGTTTCGGCAGGAGAATAATCTTTATTACCTGACGCAACTAAAACAAGAAGGCGCGACGCTCGTGCTGCTGCCGGGCAACACGACGCACGCGGAGATTTTATTCCTGCCGCACCGTAACCCTGCGGCGGAAACCTGGACGGGGCACATGTACAGTCCCGCAGAGGCACGCGCTGCGTCCGGCATCAATGAAATTTGGGAAGACAAAGAGTTCGAGCCGTTCATGCGCGCCTTACGCACACGCCGCCCGTACAGACCGAAAGCCGAAGCGATCCTGCTATCCAACTCCACGCCGACTGTCGCGCAGCCATTAGCGTCGCCGACAGAGGCCGCCCCGACGGCGAATGCGGCCACCCCGGCGAATGCAGCGACAGGCTACGAGACGTTATTCAAAGCGATGCAGCAGGGCGAGGCATCGCTCTATCTGTTACGACCGGGCGGCGAGGGCGAGAGTCGCGAGTATCGGCGCGAGCAGGAGTTTGCCGCGAAGTGGGCGCAGACGGAGACCGGCTTTGTCGTGCGCAGCGCGACGCGCGTGCTCGCCGACTTGCGCCTGCATAAGTCGCCGATGGAGTTGCGCTTCTTACAACATGCGGTTGACATCAGCATTGAGGCGCACGAGCGTGCGCAGGCAGTGGCGGCGCGGGCCGCGTGGGAGTATGAGGTTGAGGCGGAGGTTGATTACACGTTGAAGCGGCGGCACGCGGACAACTGGGGCTACCCGAACATCGTCGGCTGTGGCCCCAATGCCACGACGCTGCATTACGAAGCATCAACCGGCCGCGTCACGCCCGGTCAGTTGTTGCTCATGGACGTGGGCGCGGAATATGAATATTACTCGGCCGATGTCACGCGCACTTTTCCGGTCAACGGGCGCTTCAGTCCCGCGCAGGCCGACATCTATAACATCGTGCTGGCCGCGCAAGAGAAGGCGATGAGCGTCGCCCGGCCGGGCGCGACTTTAGGCGATGTGCATAATGCCGCGCTCGAAGTGATCAAGGATGGGTTGCTCAAACTAGGTCTGATCACCGACCGCAACTCGAATCAATATCGGCTCTGGTTCATGCACGGCACATCGCATTTCATCGGGATGAACGTGCATGATGTGGGCCGCCCCGCCAAACTTGAGCCGGACATGGTCTTTACCATCGAGCCGGGCATCTATATACGCCCCGACGCGCTCGCCAACTTGCCCGACACGCCCGACAACCGCAAACTCATCGCTGCGGTGCGACCGGCCTTCGAGAAGTACAAGGGCATCGGCGTGCGCATCGAGGACGATATACTTATCACGCCAGACGGCTATAAAAACATGTCCGCCGCGTTACCCCGCACTATCGCTGACATAGAAACTTTCCACGCCCGCGCCGCGCGCGAGTTGCGCAACGAACCGCCGCACTGAGCGTTTCATGCGCGGTTAAAAATTAGTCAGTACCGCCTGCGGTAGCGGGCGGGTCTGTAATAAG
>JANMAD010000593.1:0-2972 GCA_031359515.1 Acidobacteriota bacterium
TCTATAATTCCACCGACCGGAAAAATATTTTTCACCCCAACTCCCTGGCTCTCCATTCTTCCTGACGCTTCAAGGGCTTGGAATTTCTGCGTCTTTCTTGCGTCTATCAACAGCAAGTAGGGGAAGGCTGGATGGAATTGCTGGCATTAGTTATCGAGCCAGATGATGGCCTGCGTCGTCTCGTGCAGGAGGCACTGTGCGAAGACGGCTGGCGGGTCGTTGTTGCATGCTCCGCAAACGAAGCCTTAGCAATTATCCGTCGGCAGCAAACGTGGCCCCTTGTCTATTGCTCGGACAGTCTCCGGATGGGTAGGTCTGAAGTATCTACTGGCGCGGGCATTCTGGACACACTGAGAAAGCATCTAGGCGCGGCTTCATACATCGTCATGATGGGGGCAAGTGACAGCTCTAACGCTGCGCTAGATGCCATCCTAACCGGAGCTTCAGATTACATTTCGCAACCATGCCGTGCGGAAGATGTGCGTAAACTCGCCTGCATAGTGAAACAAAGACTGCTCGCTGCTCGCATAGAAGCTGCTGAACCCGCGCTTGCGATATACCCGAACGCAGTTGCGGCCAACGCTCCGGAGCTAAGCTTGGTGGGCGCGTCTGAAGCCATCGTCAGCGTCTTCAAGAAAATAGCAAAGTCGCTACCAAGCCGCTGTTCTGTCGCGGACAAGAACAGCGCTGAGAAGGGGGCGGGAAAAAGGTCGCCATCTTATTTCATCACGGGTGAGACCGGCACGGGCAAAGAACTCGTCGCGCATCTGATTCACCAGCGCAGTATGTATGCCGGAGGACCGTTCGTACCGATCAACTGTACTACGTTGCCGGCAGACCTAGCCGAGTCAGAACTCTTCGGTCACGAGACAGGCGCGTTCACCGGCGCGGTCAGAGAGAAAAAAGGGCTGTGGGAATTGGCGAACGGTGGGACGCTATTCTTAGACGAGATCACCGAAGCCCCATACGCCAACTTGCCCAAGTTCCTCCGCGTATTGCAAGACCGTATGGTCAAGCGTTTAGGCTCTAACCGCTGGATTCATGTCGATGTGCAGGTGGTCGCTGCTTCTAACCGGGATTTGAGGGCGGAAATCCAGGCGGGCAGGTTTCGAGAGGATCTATACCATCGGCTGAGCCTCTTCCAATTTCACCTGCCGCCGCTGAGGGAGAGGCGTGAAGACATTCCACTTCTCGTCGCGCACTTCGCGCGGCACTACGCAGTTCGCCCCATTCAATTCTCGCACGACGCACTCCGCTTGCTGAAGCAACATTCATGGCCAGGGAACGTGCGTGAATTGGAGAACGTGGTGCGTGCCGCCGTCTTATACGCTGTAGACGGGATGATTTACGCGGTTGATTTGTTCCCGCACTTGCAAAGCAAGCGGGACGTAAATCCCACTGGCTTAGGTTGCTCGGTTGTAGTTATTTCGGGTGCCGAAGAAAAGTTTCCGGCTTCGTCTGTATCGCTTGACGCCCAAGTGAAAGAGTTCAAACTGAAGACGGTGAAGGAAGCGCTCCGGCAGCACCGTGGCAACATTACTCACACCGCCGCAGCACTCGGCATGACGAGGCCCACCTTATACAAACTACTTAAAGAGTTGGAAGCCGGTAACTGAAGGTGACGTGTTGTCGGTAGCTCCATAGCACCCGCCGAAACGATAGCCCTAACCCATCAGGCAAAAAGCAAAATAAAGCGGTCGGCAATGCGCGTTTCAGAGATTTCGCGCGCACAGAGGAGCCAGACCAGATGACCGACTTTGTTTTTGTCCCATCAAACAATCTTGATGATTTAGGTACGACCGTCACTAAATATGAGAACAACCTCACGTCCCTCCGCATCTTGAAAGAACTGGAAGCGGAAGGACGTGAGGAGGCTACGCTGCACGAGCAGAGCATTCTGTCGAAATATATTGGCTGGGGCGATTCGACTTTGCTCAAGCGCGCATTTCCGAGCGGCTCGAACTCAGCGCACGTGCCGCCTTCGGAGGAGCTTAAGGAGCTACTTTCAGAGGATGAAATAAAAGCCCTGCGCGCTTCAAGCCTCAACGCGCACTACACCGCCATCCCTGTCATCCGTGCGATCTATGCGGGCCTCATGCACATGGGGCTTCACCGCCTGCGGCACGCGAACTCCGCGCGGCTACGCGTGCTGGAGCCAGCCGCCGGCGTCGGTCATTTCATCGGCGCGATGTCGCCTGAACTGAAAGAGAGGAGCGACTGGGCGGCGGTCGAGCTGGACCCGATGTCGGCGCGCATCACCAAGTTGCTCTATCCGAGCGCGACGGTGTACGCCGAGGGCTTCGAGTCCGCAAACCTGCCGCCCGACTGGTTCGACTTAGTGATCTCTAACGTTCCGTTTGGCAATTACAAGGTCTGCGACGTATCGTTCAAAGAGTCTTACCTGCGCGCCGCGATTCACGATTACTACTTCGCCAAATCGCTCCGCGTCACGCGCCCGGGCGGCGTCATCGCCTTTATCACCTCCCGCTTCACGCTCGACAAACAGGACACGCGCCTGCGCGCCTACCTCGCTACTCACGCGGAGCTGCTGGCCGCGGTGAGGCTGCCGAACGACGCTTTCACTGCTAACGCGGGCACGCAGGTCGTTACCGACATCATCATCCTGAGAAAGCGGCTCGCGCCCGACAAAGAGGCGGCTGCGCGCGAGGCTTGGGTAGAGGCGCAGGATACGACCGTCCTGCACGAGTCGGGGACGCCAATGAGCATCATGCTCAACCGCCTGATGGTCTCCGATGCGAAGCTGATGTTAGGGCAGCCGGTCGTCGCGCAGCACGGCATGTACGGGCGCAACGAGTTTACGGTCAAAGGTGACGGGCGCGATCTGGCGGGCAGCCTAACGCAGACGCTCGAACGCATCCTCCCGGCTAACATCCTCGCCCCGGAGTCGCAGGCGAGCACCGATCCTGTGCCGGAGGTAAGCTCACAGGCAAATGCTGCGCGGAACGAAACTG
>JANMAD010000609.1:0-16106 GCA_031359515.1 Acidobacteriota bacterium
GACGTGAGCCTGACGGGTGAGTTGAACGACCGGCCCAACGTCATCGGCGACATCTACGCGGGCGGGCGTACGGTCGCTGCGTGGATCAACCCCTGCGTCCTCAACGCCGACGGCACGCGGCGAACCACTTGCCGGGCGGGCGATATACCGGCGTGGCAGATTCCCGCCGCCGGCACGTTCGGCACAGCCGGGCGCAACATTATCACGGGGCCGCGCTCCAACATCTTCGACTTCTCGATCAACAAAAACACGAAGTTCAACGAGCGCGTCACGGTGCAGTTCCGCTCCGAGTTCTTCAACATCTTCAACCATCCGAACTTTGCGCTGCCGAACGTGCAAGTGAACGCCGGCACCTTCGGCGCGATTGGCACCACGCCGGACGTAGACGCCGGCAACCCGCGTCTGGGCGACGGCGGCCCGCGCGTCATTCAATTCGGCATCAAGGTGATCTTCTGAATCGGGTGCGGACAGCAGTGTTTGGCGTGTGATAAATCTGCCGCGTCCCGGCGGGCGGACTGACGGTAGCTCCATTAGGAGCGGCATGTTTGTAGCATAGCGGTGGCAAAGCAAGAGCCAAGCTCCGGTAGGAGCGAAATGTGCGTGAGTCATGACATGTCGCTCCTGCCGGAGCTAGCAGCCAAGCGCAACGAGCTTAGACTACCAACATGCCGCTCCTGCCGGAGCCTCGCAGACAGTCTCTTAGAGATCGGAAAACGCCACGCGCCCGCCGACGAGCGTCAGCCGCACACGTCCCTCTGCATCCAGCGCAGTTAGATCGGCGCGTTTCCCTATTTCAATTGAGCCGCATTGATCCGCCACGCCGAGCAGCCGCGCGGGATTGAGCGCAGTCATGCGCGCCAACTCATGCGGCGCGACGCCGAGCGTGTGCATCAATCTTGCGCCGTCGCGCATCGTGCTGACTGAGCCGGCGATACTGCCGCGCTCGTTCTGTGTGCGACCATTGACGACGGATATTTGTTCGCCCCAGATTTTATAGTCGCCATCGCCAAGCCCGGTCGGCGCAACCGCATCGCTGATCAGTAACAGTCGCTCGTGCGTCTTGCAGCGCAGGGCGAGCCGGAGCATGAGCGGGTCTGTGTGGATGCCGTCGGCGATCACGTCGCAGGTCACGTCATCGCGCATGAGACCCCAGCCGACGGGGCCGGGCGCGCGTTGATGCAACGGCGACATCGCGTTGAAGAAGTGCGTCATGTGTCGCGCACCGGCCGCGCACGCGGCATCGAGCGTGGCCACATCGGCGCGTGTATGCCCGACTGAGACAACCCAACCGCGTGCGACGAGCGCACCGACCAACTCGATCCCGCCCGCGATCTCCGGCGCGACCGTGATCATGCGCGCCGCATCTGCGATTAGCGGCAAGCTTTCAAGCGCTGCGGCTGAGTCGAAGTTGCGGAAGTACGCCGGCCGCAACGCGCCGCATTGCGCATGGTTGACGAACGGCCCTTCGTAATGCAGACCTAACACGCGCGCGGCCGGGGCGCGCTCGTCCTGTTCGCGCCGCAACTGCGCAATCGCCGCGACGGCGCGCACGTAATCCTCAACGGGCGCGGGCACGAGTGTCGGCAGCCATGCGGTCACGCCCTGCGTGGCGAGTAATTGTGCGACGCGGTGCAGTTCATCCGTTGTCGCCGTCATCGCATCCACGCCGACCGCGCCGTGAATATGTACATCTATGAAACCGGGATATAGCGTCAGCTCGGCGAGATCGAGCGTTTCGTCGGGCTGCGCAGTTTCCATCTCCGTCGGCCCATAGATGCGCCGGATGATGCCGCCAGTCAACAGGACAGGCGTATCTTCGAGTATCCCGTCCGGCCCGACGACACATCCATGCTTTAATAGCACGCTATAATCTACGTTGCTCATACTGTTAATTCTTATGCCTGCAAAATCCGCGTGGTAAGCAATCAGGAAACCGTCCCCCCCTTATATGTCACCCGGATGGTACGATTCGCAAGTTGGCTAATCAAGCTTGCTCTTCTATGATCAGCGCGGCTGCATGTTGAACTTCGCTAAATCAAGCCACGAAAGATTAAGACAAGATGGAAAAGCTAGCCACGAAACCACACGAACAAGCACGAACCCAAACAGACGGATGTTCGTGTCAGTTCGTGTTAGTTCGTGGCTAAATGTTTTTCGCTCGCTGTGCCATGCTTATATGCTTCGATTTAGTTGGCGCATGCGGTCTAACCATTTCATGTTTTCCAAACTGCATATCACCGGCCGCATCGCGCTCTTGTCCATGCTATTTGGCCTTAGCTCAAGCGTGTCCGCGCAGACGACGGCGAGCGCGGACTGCAACGTGGCTGCCCCGCAACTGGCGGCAGCTCAGGCAGCCGAGTTGCGCGTCGATTGGTCTGCCGCGCTCGCAAGCTATCAGGCGGCGGCGAAGCGTGCGCCGCGCTGCGCCGAGTTGCTAGTCAATCTTGGCGTGACGTACAACAAACTGAACCAGCCAGAGCAAGCTATTGCTGCCTTTCAACGCGCAGCGACGCTTAACCCGCGACTCGCCGCTGCGCCGCTCAATCTCGGCATCACTTTCTTTCGCACACACCGCTTTGGCGAAGCCAGCGCAGCGCTCGCGCAGGTCATCGAGTTTGAGCCGGATAACGCGCAGGCGCGGCAACTGTTGGCGCTCGCCTTAGTCGCACGCGAACAGTTTGCCGCCGCCGCCATACAGTTCGAGTGGTTGCGCGCACGCGCCGAGTCGGATCAGGCTGTGCTGCTCGCGCTGGGCGAATGCTATCTGCGTTTGAAACAGTATCGGCAGGCGGCAGAGCGGCTGGGCCGGCTCGTACAGCTTGCGCCGGAATCGGCACGAGCGCACTTGCGTTATGGCGAGGCCCTCGACGACGTGAACGATTCAGAGCCGGCATTCGCAGAGTTTCGTCGCGCGGTTGAGCTTGATCCCGATTTGCCGGAAGCGCACTACGCGCTCGGCTCGGCCTTGTTGAAGCACGGCGAACCGGACGCCGCCGCCGCCGAATTCGCGCGCGAGTTGCGCAGCAACCCCGACATGACGCTCGCGCGTTACCATCTCGGACTGATCTATCTGCGGCAGAACCGCCTCGTCGAAGCGGCTGACTTGCTTGCGCATGTGGTGGCGGTAGCACCGGACTTTTATCTCGCGCTCACAGCTTTGGGGCAGACCTTGCTCAAGCAACATGAACCGGCCCGCGCCGTCGAGGTGTTGGAGCGCGCCGTTAAACTCACGCCTGATTGGGCCGATAGCCATGCCTTGCTCGGCCGTGCCTATAAAGCGGCGGGCCGCAGCACGGACGCCGAGCGTGCCTTCACCGCCGCCCGGCTGTTGAGCGCGCGTGCGCGCAAAGAGTTTGAGGCTAGAGTCTACGGACGGCAGCCTTGATGATTCGTCCAGCAAGTGGTAGTGAGCAAAGAGGAAGAGATTATCCATGAAATCACACGAACCGACACGAAAGCGGCCGCTGTTTCGTGCTGCTTCGTGTGGGTTCGTGGATAATCTCTTTCTCTCTTTTGCTTGCAATTCGATTAGTCAACATTTCAGCAGAGCATCTCCACCGAAAAAGTTTCAGCCTCGCATCGGATTGTGCGCCCGATGCGAGGCTGAAACTTTTTCGTGTTGGACGGGGCGTGCATAAATGCGCCCCCCCGCGTGCTGTGCCACTGCGGTCAGTCTCGTTTAGAAGTAGAACTTCATGCCGAGTTGTATCTGGCGCGGGTCGCGCGTGGCGAAGAACTGACCGAACTGCGAAATGGCGCTCAGGTTCTGAATACTGCTGAACGCGGCATCGGTTGGCAACCGATCCGGAATCGTCTGGAACACGTCGGTGAAGATCGTGTGGTTGAAGATGTTGAAGAACTCCGCGCGCAGTTGCACGCGATAGCGCTCCGAGAAGTGCAAGTTCTTCGTCACGTTCAAATCCGTTTGCACTTGCCGTGGGAAGCGGAATGGCGCACGCGGCGAACTGCCGATCTGGCCCGAGAGCGTCGTCTGGAAGGCAAACGGGTTGAAGGCATACGGGATGCCGCCGTTCGGGTTGACGGGAATGTTCTGCGTCGGGTCGCTGACGATGTTCGGCCGACTGCCGCGCGCCGGCACGGTGGTCGCGCCTTGCACGACACGATTCAAGGGCAGACCAGTCTGCGCCGTCGTGATACCAGCTAGTTCCCAACCACTCAACAGCAGCCGGCCCGCAGTGCTGGCCGCAAAGCCCGTTTGGAAGGTCGGCACTTCATAGACGTAGCTTGCGACAAAGACGTGCGTCCGGTCGAGCCGGGACACCGCGCGCTCCAACTGGAAGTTGGTCCGAATCTGCGGCACGTCAATGGCATCGCGGTCGTTGGTCGCATCGGTTAAATTCTTCGAGAAGGTATAGGCGATTTGCGCGGTCAGCCCGTGCGTGGGCCGGAGGCGGAAAGAGGTGAGCAGCCCGTGATAACGAGATGTTGCGGTTGTCTGCCGGTCGGTGATTGCGCCGAAGCCGCGATAGGGCCGCGCGAGGTTGATGCAGTTGGCCGGGTTGTTCGCCGCGTTCAGCGCAGTATCGCAGCCGGCGACGCCGGTCGCGGCGGCGATGATCTGCTGCGGCGTCGGCGCATTGAGATCAACCGGGCGTAGCAAGTGATTGCCCGCCGAGCCGGAGTAGCCAATTTCAATGAGGGCGTTGTGGAATGGCTCCTGTTGCACAGTGAGCGACCACTGTTGAACTATCGGCGTCTCGAACGGGGCGGTCGTGGCGTTGACGCCGCCGAGGTTGCCGCGCGTGGCCGCCGTCACGGGCGAACCCGGCGTGCCAAACGGGATCGGGCTGGCGAACGTGCCCGTTAGGCTGACAGAGTTGTTGAAGGGCGGCGTCGTGAAAGAGTTTTGTTCGACGATGCCGATCAGCGCCTGATCATAATAGACGCCGTAGCCGCCGCGCAGCACCGTCTTGCCGTTGTTGCGCGGATCCCATGCGAAGCCGATGCGCGGCCCCCAGTCATTCGTATCGTCTTTCTGCACGCGCCGGCCAAAGGGCGAGTTCGTGCCCGCATAGGCAAAGCCGTTCGTGACATCGAACGTGCTGGTGACGAATAGGCTACACGAGACGTTGGCGCACTGCGGCGCGCGGGCCTGATTGTAGAACTGCGGCAGGAACGTCGCGAGCGTGTTGTTCACGTCGCGCGGTTGGCGATAGCGGTAGTAGCGTATACCGTAATCGAGTTGGAAGTTAGGTCTCAGCTTCCACGTGTCTTGTATGTAGAACTCTGTGCGGCCAAACCGCAGGTTCTGTTGCACGTCGCGCTCCGGCTCGCTGTAACTCGCGGCTCTGCCGAGCAGAAAGTCGGCCAACCCGATCCCGCCGCTACTGCCAATGCGCGTCAGCGCGCCCGTGAATCCGTATGTCCCTTGCGTCAGACTGGCCGCGTTCTCATCCTTCGACTCGAAGCTCACGTCGCCGCCGAATTTGATCGTGTGCGCCTTGTAGAGCACCGTCAGATTATCTTTCGGATTCCAGTTGCGGTACTTGATGTTGTAGAGCTGACCGGCCCCGATGGTGGGTTGCCCCGTGATGTTGATGTTGGGCGGAATGCCCGATTTATTCTCCGGGAAAATCTCTGTGTGCGGGACAGTTACGTCCGTGCCGTTGTAACGTCCGACCAACGCAGTCGTGATCTTGTTCCCAGAGAAAGTGAAGGTCGCCTCGTTGACGATGGTCGGGCTGAAGGTGCTGGTTAGGCTGACGGCCAACACATCGCCGGGGATGTTGGTGTCGGTCGTCGCGATGTTGGGGATGGTCGCGCCAAAGAACAGCCCGCCCAGTTCGCGCGTCTGGCTCAGGTCGCGCGTGTAACGGCCCATGAGCCGCTCGGTCGAGTTGATGTTGTGATCGACGCGCACCGTCTCTTGCCGCGTGTTCTGGATGTTGGGCGTGGTGACCGCGAAGCGGTTGGGCGCACGACCCGCCGTGGTCGAAGGAATGTTGGGCGTGGGGTACAGGTTAAGCAACGCCAGTGCTGTTTGATTGATCCGCCCCATCGGAATAGTGTTGTTGGGGAATGCCAAATTCGTCAGCGGATCGAAGATCGTCAGGTTGCCCGGCTCGGAGAAGTTGCCCTGCCGTTCCAGCAAACTCGGCACGGTGATCGCCGACGCCAGACTTGGCGCTTTAATAACGCGGCGGAATTCCTGCGAGAACAGGAAGAAAGTTTTCTCCCGCTCCTTGTTGTAATGGCCGGGGATGAAGACGGGGCCACTGATAAGGTAGCCGAAGTTGTTGTAGCGCAGTTTCGGGCGCGGCGAGCGCGGCGCGCCAGCGACGGACAAGCCCGCCAGCACCGTCGCGTCGTTCGGCCCGAACGTACCGTTCGCGTTACTGAAAAAGCTGTTGGCGTTCAGCCGGTCGTTGCGCAGGAATTCATAAGCCGTGCCGTGGAAAGTGCGCCCGCCGCCGCGCGTGACCAGGTTGACGACGCCGCCGCCTGAACGCCCGAACTCAGCCCCCGGCACAGAGGTGATGACGCGAAACTCCTGGATCGAATCCACCGTGGGAATTGAGAGCAGTGTAATGTTCGAGCCGACATCGGTGTTGCTCACGCCGTCCACCAGAAAATTGATCGAGTTGCGGCGCGTACCGTTGATCGAGAAGTCCACCACATTCGCCAGCCCGATGCCGATCTCGGAACTGCCGGAACTGGTCACGCCCGGCACGAGCGTCAGCAACTGCAAAAAGTTGCGGTTGTTGAGCGGCAACTCGACGACGCGCCGGTTCTCGACTACGTCGCCGACCGTCGGCGATGTTTGAATGAGTGGGGTCTCGCCTGTCACCGTGACCGTTTCGCTCACCGCGCCGGTCTCCAAAGTGACGTTGAGCGTTTTCCGATCATTAACGTTCAACTCAAAACCTTTATTGACGTATTCCTTGAAGCCTTGATTACGCACTGCCAGATCGTAGCTGCCGGGCTGCACTTGTGTGAGCACGTAGCTACCGTTCTCATCCGTCGTTACCTTGTGTTCTTCGCGTGTCGCTGTATTGGTCAGCGTGATCTCGGCGTTGGGCACAATCGCACCCGCTGTGTCCGTCACAGTGCCGGTAATCGTACCGGTCACTTCTTGCGCATAAGCGGCGACGCTAAGCGCGCCCACGCAGGCCACGAGAGTCAACATACGCTTGAGCATGGGGATTCCTCCAAGTGATAAAGAAAGTTTCATGCGGGCTTTCAAATGCCGGTTCGGTGTGGGCCACTGACCGGTTGATCCAGATCGGCTATGGGTCGGGCTTCAGCCGGCGCGCACACGAGTGGCGGGCGCTGCCTGAAGGCGGAAAACTCTTGTTGACCTATGGAAACGGCGTAGGAACGAACAAACGAATGCAGTGCTTGTTCAGCGCGCACATTCTAGTGAAACCGCCGGCAATAAGCAAAGCTAAAAGTTTTTATGTAAGCCATAAGAGAGACCGCTTGCGGCGTGCGTGGGCCGCTCGGCACTTTTGGCTTGACGACTTAGGACTTGGCTGTATACTTGCGGCCACAACGGCGCAGGCAGTTTGCGTTGCGCGCTGACTAGTTGGGATCGCAACACAGACGTGTTTTAAGTTTGACCACTTCGCACGAGCGCAGGGCGCGCTTTTTTCCGTCGCTCAATTCGTCTCACTGCCGGCGTTGCTTGCGACCCACTGCCTGTCCGTTACGCGGACTGCTGCTTCTTCTTTCGTTACCACTACAGGAGTTTGAGGAGGATTTCCCCTATGACCCGCTCGCTCATTCGCACCTTCTTTTGTTTGCTGCTCGGCGCATTGTTGGCCGGCGCAGTCGCGGCGCAGACCAGCACTTCGCGCATCACGGGCACCGTCACCGATACGACCGGCGCGGTCGTGCCCGGCGCAACCGTCACGGCCACGAACGAGGCCACCGGCGTCGCGCAGACGCAGACGACCACTGATTCCGGTCTCTTCGCTTTCCCTTCGCTGCCCGTCGGCGTGTACAGCGTCAAGGTCGAGCGCACCGGCTTCAAGGCATCGCAGAAGACCGGCAACGTACTCGAAGTCGGCACGCCGCTCGGCGTGGACATCGCGCTCGAACCCGGACAAGTGACCGAGACTGTGACGGTGCAGGCCGGCGCGGAGCAGTTGCAGACCTCGAACGCGACCATCGGCAACGTCGTCGAGCAGAAAGCTATCGAGCAGTTGCCCTTGAACGGGCGCAACCCGCTCACGCTGCTCGTGCTTGAGCCGGGCGTCGTGCAGCGTTCGGCGGGCGGCGCAGGCTCAGGCGTCCACGTCAACGGCTCGCGCGACCGCGCTTTCAACGTGACGATTGACGGCATCGAGGCCAACGAATCGAGCGTGCCCAATCCGGTGAGCAATCTCTATCGCATCAATCCTGACAACGTGCAGGAGTACAAGGTCACGACGAATAACGCGACCGCCGAAGAGGGGCGCAATAGCGGCGCGTCGATCTCCGTCGCCACCCGCAGCGGCACGAACGAGATACACGGCAGCCTCTACTACTTCCTGCGCAATGAAGCGCTCAACGCGCGCGACTTTTTCGCCAACGCATTGAAGCAAAACAAAGCGGTCATCAAACTGAACCAGTTTGGCGGCGAGGCGGGCGGCCCCATCCGCAAGAACAAGACGTTCTTCTTCGGCAGCTATCAGGACAACCAGATCAAGTTTACGCAGCCGATTGATCAGACCTTCGGCGTGCCCGTCGTTTACACGGCACAGGCGCGGCAAGGGCTGTTCCGCTATTTCGTGCCCGACCCGGCGAACCCGTTCGTCGTCAACGGCACGACGATCACACGCAACTCGATTCTGCTCGTCGATCCGGCCACCGGCGCTCTGCGCGTCCCGCTCTGCGCCACCGCCACGTCGCTCGGTTGCGTCCGCACTTATGACATACGCGCCGCTACCAACAACACGGCCGGGCGGACGCTTGACACGACGGTCGCAGGAATTTTGAATGCCTACCCCCTCCCCAACAACTTCAGTGTCGCTAGCGGCACCCTCATTGATGGTCTGAACACAGCAGCTTACTTGTGGAATCCGCCGACGCAGATCAAAGGCCCGGCCATCGCCGCGCGTATTGACCACACCATCAACGACAACAACAGCATCTTCGGCCGCTACCTCTTCTCGGACTACAACACCTTGAAGGGCGATCCGCTCAACGGCCGGCCGCAAGTTTTCCCCGGTCAACCGCCACTTGGCGAAGTTTTCCGCCGCACGTCGAACCTCGCGCTTAGCTATCGGCACGTCTTCTCGCCGCGCATCGTCAACGAGTTCACCGCCGGCTATGCGCGCTTCCTCTTCCTGTTCACGCAGGGTGAGGCGAACCCGGCGTTCCCCGATGTGCCGCCATACGACTTCAACACCGTCAGCGAGCCGTTCAACAACACGCCGCGCACGCAACGCGCCATCACCACGCCGCAGTTCCTCGATAATCTCAGCATCACGAGCGGCGCGCACCTATACCGCGTGGGCGTCAACGCGCGCTTCTATCGCCATGTGGATCGGCGCGGGCAACCGGGCGGCGTCAACGTCACGCCTTTGATCACCTTCTCGTCTGGCACGCGCAATCCGTTCGGCACCGGCACGGCCAACGCGGGCTTCACCAACGCGGCCGGGATCAACACCTCCGTGGACAACGTCACGCTCGGCAACATAATCAATAATTTGTACGGGCTGCCCGCCGTCATCCAACAGACCTTCATCGGCAACCTCGGCCAAGATGCTTTCCTGCCCTTCAAGGTCGGCGATCAGGTCACGCTCTTTGCCGAGAAGCACATCCTCAATCAGTACAACTTCTACTTTCAAGACGAGTGGCGCGTCCGTCCGAATCTTACGCTGAACTACGGCGCGCGATATGAGGTCAACACACCGGGCACGACGCGCGGCGGCGACGTGCTGGTGGCCGCCACCCCGATCCAACAAGGGCCGACTGCGTTTGTCAAAGCTAATAGCTGGTACAAAAACGATCACCTAGGTGTCTTTGGCCCGCGCGTGGGCTTCGCCTATACGCCGCAGTTTAAGAGCGGTTTCATGCGCATGCTGTTTGGCGAAAACGACAAGAGCGTGATTCGCGGCGGCTACGGCATCGCTTACGATCCGATCTCGTCGTTTCAGGTGACGGCCGCCGCCGGGCGCGTGCCGGGCTTGCTCGTCACCTGTTCCTCGACCTTCCCGTTCACGACCGCGACGAACGGTTGCACGCCGCCGCCTAATACCAACATCGCCGGCGGTTTCCCGACCTTGCTCCCTCCACCCACGACGAAGCCGTCCACGTTCCTGACGCTGCCGTCGCAAACCTTCGGCAACGCACCGCCGATCACAGTCTTCGCACCGGTGATGAAAACGCCGACGGTGCATGAGTGGAGTTTGAGTTTGCAACGCGAGTTGCCCGGCGGGTTCGTCGCGCAAGCCGCCTACGTCGGCCGGCGCGGCAATCACCTGTTCATGGCCTACAACATCAACCAGATTAACGCCAATGGCATCCTGCCGTCGTACCTGCTCTTGCAGCAGAACTTCCGCAACGGCTGTCTGCCCGACGGCTCCGGCCCGCGCACGACGGGCGTGCCATGCACCAGTCCTGTCCCCGCAGCGCAGATTCCGTTGCTTTCTATCTCCGGCGTTACTGCGGGCGTGGTCAATTCCAGCGGCGCGCAGAGCGAGCTTGATCCGACGGCCAATGCGGCCGGCGCATTCGCCCAGCGCATCGAGAACAACACGCTCAACGCACGCCTGCGCCCGAACCAACAGTTCGGCGTCATCACCTATCTCGACAACAGCGGCGACTCTTATTATCACGCCGCGCAGTTCACCTTGCGCAAACGCTTCGCGCTAGGTCTTGGCATGAACATGGCTTTCACCCACGGCAAGTCCATCGACACGCAATCGGTCGATCCCGTGGGCGCAGCGTCTGGCGGCGGACTCTCTACCACCAACTCGCGTACGCCGACCGACAACCGCAACTTCCGCGAAGAGCGCGCCCGCTCCGACTTCGACCGCCGGAACGTCTTCACGACGGCCGCGGTCTATGATCTACCGGTCGGGCACGGCCGTAAGTTCTTCACGGATGCACACGGCATCGTCAATCAACTGCTCGGCGGTTGGAGCATCAACGGCATCTTCAATGCCTTCTCCGGCGAACCGTTCGCCGTCCGCTCCGGCCAACGCACCGCGAATTCGGCGCACGAATCGCGCGCGGTCGTGCTTGATCCGAACGTCCGCCCACGTCTGCAAAACCTGCCCAATGTGGTCGGTCCTGTGCTGTTCGCCAACGCCAACGCCTTCGCCGTCCCCGCGCCGGGGCAGAACGGTGCGGGCCGCAACATCTTCACCGCACCCGGCTACTGGAATCTTGATCTAAGCTTCATCAAGATATTCCAGATCAACGAGCGCGTGCGCGTGCAGTTCCGCACGGAGATGTTCAACGCCCTGAACCACACGAACTTCGACAACCCACGCGACGCTTCGGTCGGCAGCCCCAGCATCCTGTCACCCGTCTTCGCCCAGACCTGCTGTGCTGCGGTCGCGCCGCCTTCGACGCAGACCATCATCCAAACCGGCGAGGCTGCGCGCGTTATTCAATTCGCGCTGATGCTTCAGTTCAAAGCCTGAAGCGCCACCGTCAAAACCCGAAGGCGGCGACTCGCGCGTGTCGCCGCCTTCGCTTTTGCTCAGGTCTGCGCCGAACTACGCGCCGGGCTGCTGCCGGGAAGCTGCCGCGCGATTTGCTCTTGACCGCCGCCGTTAATCAGCCTATGCTTGCGCCCATTATCGGCGCGGCTATGCCGCTATCAGCGGCGATGTCCTGCCACCTAATCGGTCACCCCAACAGAACGATACCGGCTTTATAGTTACCTTCTCTTTATTGCCCGACATTGCTCAGAGTCTCGCCCTTATGGTTGACCCTCTAAGCAAAACACAGAGTTGTTGTTGGCTGCCCGGCCCTGTTCGTCATACATGCTCATCTGCTTTCGTAAGCACGATTCCTAGTAGATCAAGCGGCGTCGTTTACCTGCACAGGTTTTAGGCTTTGGTCAATTCGTTCAGTTCGAACAGCCGGCGGCGAGCGTTGCCCGCCGCGCAATCGGATCGGTTAACGTTCCCCTGAGGCACGTGCTTTCTTTGTGCCTCGTTACCCACCAGAATGATCGTAGGAGGAGAAGATGAGAATACTTTCTATCGGCCGCGCATGCCTGCTCTGCTGCGCGTTGCTGGCGCAGGGCATGATCGCCACCGCGCAGGTGACAACCTCAGGCCGTCTGACCGGAGTCGTCACCGACGTGGCGGAGGCGCTCATCCCGAAGGCTGAGATCGTCGCCGTCTCGGATCAGACTAAACAAGAATTCAAGGTCACGGCCAACGATGAAGGCGGCTGGGCAATTCCGTCAATTCCGAACGGGACCTACACCATTACCATCACCGCCCCCAACTTTAAGCGAACGGTGGTCAAGGATGTGAAGGTTGACGTGGGTCAGCCCACGACCGTCAACGCTACGCTCGAACCGGGCGGCGCTAATGAAGAGGTAGTGGTCGCCGCCGGCGGCGAGATTCTCCAGACCGAGAGCACGAGCGTCTCGACGACTATCACGGGCCGGCAGATCAGCGAGTTGCCTTTCGCCACGCGCGACGCGCTGCAACTGGTGCTGACGCTGCCGGGCGTGCAGACGCCGGGCGCACCGCGCACGTCATCCATCAACGGACTGCCCAAAGGCTCGGTGAATCTCACGCTGGACGGCGCAAACATTCAGGACAACTTCCTGCGCAGTTCCGACGGGTTCTTCACCCAGATACAGCCCAAGTCCGACGCCGTCCAAGAAGTGACGGTCTCGACGGCCGTGCCCGGCGCGGAAAGTGGGGGCGAGGGCGCAGTGCAGGTTCGTTTCGTCACCAAGTCCGGCACGCCGGAGTATCATGGCGGCGCGTTCTGGCAATATCGCTCACCGCGATTCAATTCCAATTACTACTTCAACAACATTAACGGCCTCCCGCGCGATAGCTTGCTGCTCCGGCAGTTCGGCGGCCACATCGGCGGGCCGATCCTGATTCCTAAAGTGCTCAAGAACCGCGAGAAGGCCTTCTTCTTCGTCAACTACGAAGAGTTCCAACTGCCGCAGACCTATCCTTCGGGCCAAATCTTCGTGCTGACCCCCGATGCGCGTAACGGACTCTTCACCTACAAGGATTCGTCGGGCAACATCATTACCAGAAACCTCCTGGCCCTCGCCACCACCGGTGCCGGCGGGCGGACATACACGAACACGATTGATCCAACGGTCGCCCAAGGTCTGGCGCTCGTGGACGCGGGCGCACGCGCGAGTGGTTCGCTCAAGAGTCGTGTCGCTTCAGCGAACGACTACAACCGCCTTGAGTACAACTTCCAAGACCCCGGCACCAATATTCGCCGCTTCCCGACGGGGCGGCTCGACTGGAACGTCACCAAGAACCAGCATCTGGAGTTCATCCACAACTACCAGCATTACCTCTCGAACCCCGACGGCGTTAACGGCCAGCTTGACGTTGCGGGGCCGGGGACAGGGATCGTGATCGGGAGTCCCGGCGTCACAGGTTCGATCCACCGCAACTCCTTCTCCTTCGTGGCGGCGCATCGCTGGACGATCAGCGACCGGCTCGTCAACGAAGTGCGCGCTACCTCGTCGGGCAACGGCACGTCGCTCTTTACGGCCGAATTCGCGCCGGGGCTGTACAGTTTGTGGAACGGCAACGCGGTGACCGGCGGCACATATCTCGGCAGCCAGTCGCTCGGCACCGGCGCGTTCTACAATCGGCGCAGCACATCACGCCGCAACACGCCGACCAAAGGCATCACCGACAACGTGACGCTCGTGCATGGCGCGCACACGCTCAATCTGGGCGTGTCGTTCCTGCACATCAACTCGTACACTTCTGCCGCCGGGACGCAGGTTGTGCCGCAAGTCACCTTCGGCATCGCCACGGGCGATCCCATCAACACTGGTGCGACCAGTATTTTCACCAACACCGGTGCAACACCCACCTTCCCCGGCGCAAGCACGACGCAGCTTGGGGATGCGCGTGCGCTCTACGCCTATCTAACCGGGCGCGTGAGTTCAATCGCCCGCTCGGCTTCGCTCGACGGGACGACGAAGAAGTATGTCTCCGACTCGTTCAACGAGTTCAATCACCAGAACGAATATGCCTTCTACGGTCAAGACTCGTGGAAGTTCCGCCCGAACATCACCTTCAATTACGGGCTGCGCTGGGAGTTCGAGCCGTCGCCCGTCAACGACAATCAGGTTTACACGCGCACCGGCTTCGACGGCATCTACGGTGTCTCGGGCACGGGCAATATCTTCCGCCCCGGCACGTTTAGCGGCCAGCCGACGCAGTTCCGGCTCTTGGCCAAAAATGAAAAGGGCTACCCGACGCGCCATAAGGATTTCGCGCCGTCGTTCGGCTTCGCCTATACGCCCAACTTCAAGACCGGCGTGCTGCGCACGCTCACCGGCGGCAACGGCGAGACAGTTTTGCGCGGCGGCTATTCAATAGCCTACACGCGCGAAGGCTTCAACGCTTACACCGCCATGTTCGGCTCAAACGAGGGCGGCACCGTGACGCTCAACGTCAGCCCGTCCATCACGCCGTCGATCTTCCCGGCCGGTAGCGTGCTCTTCCGCAACGGCAACTTCCCGTCGCTCACACCGCCGGCCGACACCAGCAAATACCCGTTCACACCGGCTGCGGGCAGCGCCGGCGGGGCCAACGATTTCGACGCGCATCTCAAAGCCGGCTACACGCAGTCCTACACGCTCGGCCTCCAGCGCGCTTTGAACAAGGACACGGCCTTAGAGGTTCGTTTCGTGCGGACACGCGGCACGCACCTGTGGCGGCAGTACGATCTGAACGAAGTGAACATCTTCGAGAACGGCTTCCTGACGCAGTTCAATGCGGCACGCAACAATCTCCTGCTCAGCCGCGCGGCCGGGCGGGGTGATAATTATGGCGTGCAGACCGGCATCGCCGGGCAGGTCGCCGTCCCGCTCATCACCACCGCCATCGGCTCGGCCACCGACTCCACGACCGTGACGCGCCTGCTGCAAGGGCAGGCTGGCGCGGTCGCCAATAGCATCGCGTTCACTTTGGGGCGTATGAACAACCTGATCAACGGCGGGCTGATCCCGTTCACCACCTTGCCGAGCAGCGCGTGCGATCCGACGCTAGCGGCCGCCAACCAGAACTGCAAGGTGTCGAACTTCTTCGTCGTCAATCCGCAGACGACCGGCGGTGCGTTCGTGATGACGCAAGGCACTGACACGTCATTCAACGCATTGCAGATCGAGTTGCGCCGCCGCCTCTCGAACGGACTGCTCATCCAGAGCAGCTACCAGTACAGCAAGGCGTTGTCGAATGCGTTCGTCTCGTCGTCATCTGTCTTCTCGCAGCCGCGCTCGTTGCGCAACCCGACCGACGACCGCACCTTCTCCCCGTGGGACGTGCGCAACTCGTTCAAGGTCGATTACCTCTACGAGTTGCCGGTCGGGCCGGGCAAGCGGTTCTTCAACACGAAGAATTCCTTCCTCGGCCGCACGATTGGTTACTGGCAGATCGGCGGCGTCACGCGCATCCAGTCCGGCTCGGCGACGCTACTGACAAGCGGCGGGCGCGCGACCGTCAACCAGAACGATTCGGGCGTGGTGTTGCACAACATCACGCAGAAGCAGTTCCAAAGTCTGATCAAGATCCGCAAAGACCCGAGCGGCATCGTTTACTACCTGCCGCAGTCGTTCATTGACAACACGGTGGCCGCTTTCGCCAGCCAGACCGGCGCGCCGCTCGACCCGAATGCGCCGTACATCGGGCCGCCGCTCACCGCCGGACAACTCGGCGACCGCATCGTTTTCCAAGGCCCGCCGCAAGCGCGCTTCGACATCAACGTGGTGAAGCGCATTCCCATTACCGAACGGGTGAATGTTGAAGGCCGCGTCAACTTCCTGAATGCCTTCAACCGCCCGAACTTCTTTCTCGGCGATGCCGACTCGACGATCAGAAGCGTGAGCGCCGCCTCGACATCGTTCGGGCAGACCCGCTCGGCGTATCGCGACATTACCGTGTCGGGCACGAACGATCCGGGCGGTCGGCTGATCG
>JANMAD010000325.1:0-2276 GCA_031359515.1 Acidobacteriota bacterium
TCAACACCTTCAACCCGTTCGAGGTCATCTCGAAAGACGGCTTCACGATGCAACTCGAAGTGCGCGTCGTCTTTCGCGTCAAGCCGGAGGACGCGCCGTTCATGGTCGCCAAGATCGGCGGCTTTGATCGGTTGATTCAGAACGTGATGCACCCGCTCATCGATTCGATCTTCCGCAATCAGGCGTCGGAATCGTCGGCGATGGCGTACCTGCAAAACCGGCACGAGGAGCAAGAACGTGCTGAAGCGCGTGTGCGCGCCCACCTGTTGAAGTATCACGTGGACGTGGTGAACGTCTTGATCTGCCACATACATCTGCCCGAAGAGTTGATGAAGACGCAGACCGAGAAGATTCTCGCCGAGCAACGCCAGAACATGTACGACGCGCAACGCGAGGCGGAAGAGAAGCGCATTCAACTCGCGCGCATCAGCGCACAGGCCGACAATCAGAAAGACCTGATGGCGGCCACCGTCGGCGTCGAAATTTCGGGCAAGCGCGCCGAGCAACGCCGCGCCGAAGGCGAAGGCGAAGCACACTACATCCGCGCGACCGGCACAGCCGAAGCCGAGAAGGTGCGGCTCATGGGCGAAGCACAAGGCGTTGCATATAGAGAACAGGTCAACGCGCTCGGGCCGCAAGGCGTCGCGCTCATCGAGACCTTGAAGGTGATCGGCGAGAAAGGCGTCCGCATCACGCCCGACGTGATGGCTTCCGGCGGCACGGGCGACGGCGCAGGCGGCGGCATCGGCACGCTGCTCCTGCTCAACCTCTTCCGCGACCGCTTGAACCTGCCGGCCGAGAACGGCTCGAAAGCGTCGGTCAAGAGCTAGCTTAGGGAGCGAACGTGAGCAGAAGGGGGTGGCCGGTCGTTGTCGTGACGGCCGCCACCTCTTTGCGCGCTGTACGCCCGTTCTTGCCCGACTGTCAACAGTATCTCGTTTTTTCTAGACTTGCGATCTGTTTTTAGCTAAACTTACGCTCAAGTTCACGTCACCAACCTATGGGTGGAATCATGTCTGCCTCGCCAACCTATAGGCTGATTTTGTGCCGCGCTCATGCCGCGAAGAAGATGTCTTCTCCGTATTGTTAGTCCGCTATGCCCGCCGGCTATAAAAATGCGTCCGCAGCCAAATCTTATAGCTGACTGCTCTTTGCCCCGAGCGTATTAAGGAGGCGCTGCAATGACTCTCAAGCGTAACACCCAAATCCAACTGCTGCTCTCCTTGCTGGTGGCGTGTGTGCCGTTTTTGCTGTCGCCGCAGAGCGCACAAAAGGCGGCTGATAACCTGACCGCAAGTGCGGCGAACAAGCCTCTGTCCGCCGTGTCTACAGGCACTAACCATCTGTCCGGGATGTGGCAAGCGCAGCAAGGGCCGGTAAAAGTTGAGCCGCCAAACTCCGCAGCCGACACTCCCCCCGCCAAACGAATCAATGATGCGCGTAAAGGACAGGTGCGACTCTCCGGCGAAGTGCCGCCCGCGCTCGCCAACGCTGAGCGGCTTACCAAACAGACGGCGGGCGCAAACACGCTTACGCTCACCGTCGTGCTGAACCGGGACGACCAACAGGGCTTCGAGAGTTTTCTGCGCGCCGTGCAAGACCCGCAGTCGCCCACGTACCGGCACTATCTCAGTCCGCGCGCTCAGGCAGACCGCTTCGGGCCGAGCCGGGAAGCGTATGATGGGGTAAGCGCGTGGCTCAGGCGCGAAGGTTTCAGCTTGATGGAAGGTTCAGCGAACAGGCTGACGTTGACCGTGCGCGGGACGCGGAAGAGTGCCGCGCAGGCGTTCGGCGTAAAGATAGCTGATTACAAGATCGGTGAGAGAGTGTTTTATGCTAATAACGACGAGCCAGCCATCCCGGCTAAACTCGCGCCGTACATTCAGACTGTCGTCGGCTTCACGAATCTGACGGAACCAAGATCGAGTAGCGGCAAGTCACACTTCGAGGAGGGTAGATGTGCTTTGACTGCGCAACTGGATGCGATTGCTGCTTTATCTTTCTGTCAGGCCCAGACGACGCAAACCCCAACTATGTGTGATGGGGTCTTTGAGGCCAAGAAGAAGGAGAGCTATGACGCTTGTATTTCCAGCAAACCGAAGGAGGGAGCCAACGGGCCGAGCGGCGGTAGCTCCGGCGGCAACTTCGGCAGTGGTTTCGGTAATTCTATCCTGCCAGACTCACAAATATTAATGAGGCGCGCGGCAACGTCTCTTCCGGCCAAGCTTGCGGCAGCAGACAATTCAGTAATGGGCCTCTCGAATCTGCCAAAGCCT